>JANQJT010000218.1 GCA_028281485.1 Phycisphaeraceae bacterium | reverse complement strand
CACCACCCCCCCCCTATATAGCCGGCCCCCCCGGGCCCGCCCCCCCCAACGCATTGATAATGCCGCCCCCCTCCGACGTTAGCCCCCGGGTTACACCCGGGGGTATCCGACCCGGCCTCCACAACACCGGCCTCCCATCGGAGCGTCACAACAATCACACATTTTCTATTAGTTAAGACACTTTCTCCTTGAATCACTGCAACATGCCCCGATAATGCATTTGACCCTTGCGGGTCGAATCGTGGCTCGGTGACGAGCCGGAACTAACACTCTCGCGGGCTATGGTCGTAATACCCATTAGCGCGCACACAACTTTGGCCCTGAAGCCAAGGAGGTGTCAAATGACCACATCCAAACCCGATTCGCTAAGTCAGGCTCTTTCGCAAATAGCGCTATCGACCGCACAATACGAAGTTGCCGATGCTGTAGAACATAAGCCGATGGATAACGACAAGCTATTTCAGTCGATATCCAAATCGACAAAGTACTACGCCGATAAAGCCACAGAATTATCTGAACGCCTACGTGAACTTGAAGTATATCTAGCTAATTTGCCAGGAAAAACTCAGGTTACGGCAAAACATGAAAATTATTACGTTCGATTCTCGAGAGCGCAAGGATCTTGGGCCTTGCATTACAAGCGACTGACTGACGCCACATGGTCTTTGGCCAGTAAAGCAACTGTAGAGACCAAAGCGATAATAGCCACTGTTGCCCCAACCATTTTGGCTCAAATCGCCAAACGCCAAGATGACATCTCCAGTAGCATTGATGAAGGCTTAAGCGCACTGTCATCCATATTAGATTCTAACGAGGAGGACTAATGCTATGCAACGCAATAATCCTCCCTCCGTCCCGTCATGGCTATTTACGACTGGCTACCTCATATCAATTTTTCTGCTTCCGCTAACATTACTCACCGCACTTTTAGTGAAAAACGCCAGTCCATGGGTAGCAGTTCCGATTGCTTTCCTTGCAACTGTCGTCTACATCAACACCCTAAATATGCTCACTTCACGCCCAAGCATTACAGGGGAACAACTTCAATCCTTGCTTAGACGATTGGCACCATCAAAGTCTAGCAACAACGACAACAACCGCGATACTACATAAACTATGGGACCCATTATTCTGTTAGACAAATCACTTCTACAGGCACTGTCAATGCCTGCAATCCATGAACTCCACCGGTATTTCTACCTGAACGTGCCCCAGGTTCTTCTACTTGAAATCCTTGCCGACCTCTCGAATCCAAAATACTTAAAAAAAGGCATAGCCAAGCACAAAGTCTCGGAACTCGCACGTAAAGTGTTGCCACCAGATACGCTGTATGGGGCAGATCACAAATGGCTTTGTGTAGCCGAATTGTTTGGCGGAAAGATTCCGCTTAATTACAAACCAATTTTACCAGGCGGTAAAGTAGTCAAAGATTCACAGGGGAGGGCAGGCGTGCTCTTTGGAGTATCACCTCAAAATGAAGCCATACTTAGATGGCAGCATGGCGATTTTACACCTGAAGATTACAAGCTTGCGAATAATTGGCGTGAATACATAGGACAGTTGAATTTTGAAGAATGGAAACAGTCTTATGATAAAATTCATCCACCACCAAGTACTCTCGAAGACATCATACCTTTTGTAGATATGATGTTAAACAATAAGGCCATGGCTAGGAATATTATAAATAGCTTTCTTAAGCAATTGCGAATAGAACACTTGAAGGATTGGTTCTGGCACACTTGGAGCTATCGAGGTAAGCCAGAATTTAAAGACCACGTTCCATTGTCAATGTTCTGTATGCGACTTAGCGCCATGTTTCATGTTGGCGTAGGCCAAGGCGTATTGAGTTCGCGCAATTCAAATCACATTGATTTGGAGTACCTTTGCAACCTTCCCTTTACTCAAGTTTTTGGAACCTCAGACAAGTTTCAAACCATAATGGCACAAATACTAATCAACTCGAAACAATCATTTGTTTCTGGCCTTAAACTCAGAAATGAATTGACCGATTTAGCCGAGCTACACTCAAATAACGATATCTCTGACACTCCTGACAATGAACTGGAGCCCAAAGAGGGCTCTATCATCCATAACATGTGGGTAAAACATCTGGGAGGGTTTACACCACAGTACAGACGGTGGAAGCCAACCGAAGACGGCAAACAGCAGATCAAACAACAAATTTACTCTTTTGACTTTCCCAATGAGGAACATCTTCGCCCACAACACCCAACAAATTGGCCCCATGATGGACCAGACATTGTGCCAAATAGTTAAATCTTTCTTTACGCTTCTGTACTCCTCTACAATAAGAAAACCGGCCCCACTCAGGGCCGGTCCTCATTCTCTATATAGCCGGTCCGTCTCGGACCGGTTCTCATTTCAATTCCACTCCGCGCCTCTGTGGTAAATCCCCAACCGATTGACCAACTGACCGATCAACCAACATTCACCCTTCTCAGCCCCTCCCTCTCTGCGAACCCTCCGCGCCTCCGCGGTTCAACGATGCCCCATAGCCTCTTGCCTGTTGGCTGTTGCCTATTGGCTCGATCACATCAGCAATAAGAGATCAGCGATCAGCAATTCTCACACCACACCCATCAACGCACTCGCCGCTACCTCTGCCCCACCGTAAACCATCATCCAGCCTTCCATCCACTCGTCATACCATCACTCGGTGATAATCTTAGAAATCACCCCAATCATACTTTTCTGCATGTCCACACAGGCACTCATTTCCATTCCGAAACGTATCACCAGAAAACCATAGATAACCCATCGCAAAAACCGAAAACAGTAGAAGTGCAATGTATGGCACATACAAATGCCAACGATTCTTAGAATACACCAAGCACCATAACCGTCTTAGAGCAACAACACGTATCGCATGCCCAATCCCAAACTCGTAATCGTCCGGTAAAGTTGTTTCTTGCCGCAACTCGCTATCAAGCAACTCTTCAATCCGGTACCCTTTTCCAATACAGGATTCATGAAAAGACTTGTAGATAAGCTCGTAAAACCAAAAGCCTAGAACCACAAAAGGAACGACACACACAATTAACACCTGTCTTTCGGATATACCGAACGCAATAATCGCAGCTGAACTAACAACTGCCATATTCCGTATCCGAAAGAACCACTCATCTGCCTTATCAATAAATGCCAATGTCTTGTCATAATCATATTTCAAGAGTTGCAGTTGCTTATCTTTCATCTTGATTTCCTTAAATATGAAAACAACGATTCCCATAATCATACAGTGCTAGAAAATCGCCACCTATCAACACTCCACCAGACGCTCACCCAATAAATCCACCAGACACACTCCCACCCTGCTTCGAAACGCGCCTACCTTCACAAATACAAACTACCCGAAATCCAATCACCAACCGTGCCATCATCGTGACACCACCCCAAATAAAAAACCGGCCCCACTACAGGGCCGGTCCCCATTCTCTATATAGCCGGTCCGTCTCGGACCGGTTCTCATTTCATTTCAACTCGGCGCCTCCGCGCCTCTATAGTATTCCCATGACCGATTGACCAATTGACTGATTGCCCAATCACCCGATCGACCGACTCACACCACCCCCGCACTGCCCGTCGCGATCGGCTCATCCACAAACTCACGCGGGTCCGTCACCACACCCGTCAACGCACTCGCCGCCACCGTCAAAGGCGACGCCAGGTACACACCCGCCTCCTTGTGACCCATGCGACCGGGGAAGTTGCGGTTCGTCGTGCTGATGCAATTGATCGGCTCATTCAAGCGGCCAAACGTATCCTCGGGCCCACCGAGGCACGCCGCACAACTCGCCGCACCCATGTTGCATCCCGCCGCCTCGAGCACCGCGTAAACACTCTGGCTCACATCCTCAACGGGCTCGCCGTTCAGACCCAGCTTCAACATGTCCTGGTGCACTTCCGTCGAGCCCGGCACCACGTAAGACGGAATCTTCACCGTCTTACCCGCAAGCAGGTTCGCCGCGAAGATCATGTCCGTGATCTTCCCGCCCGTGCACGAACCGATGTACGCGCGGTCCAGCTTCACATCCGTGCAGTTCCGCGCCAGATCCTTGTTGTCCGGCGAGTGCGGCTTGGCCACCATCGGCTCCATCGTCCCCAAGTCCCACTCGTGCTCATAACAGTACGTCGCGTCCGCGTCGTCCCGGTAGACTTCCCACTCGGGACGGTTCGAGCGCGCCTTGACGTAGTCCAGCGTCTTCTGGTCCACGTCACACACGCCGTTCTTGCCGCCCGCCTCGATCGCCATGTTCGTCAGCGTCATGCGATCCTCGAGCGTCAGCGACTCGATCCCCTCGCCGGCGAAGTACATCGTCTTGTACGTCGCACCGCCCACGCCGATCTCACCGATCACCGCGAGAATCAGGTCCTTCGCCGTCAGGTACGGCGGGATCTGGCCGTGGAACGTGAACTTCATCGTCGGCGGCACCTTCAGCCACGTCTTGCCCGTGCCCATCACGAACGCCGCGTCGCTGTTGCCCACGCCCGTGGCAAACTGCCCGAACGCACCCGCCGTGCACGTGTGACTGTCCGTCCCCAGCAGAATCTCACCCGGCCGACAGTGCCCCTCCTCAGGCAGCGCCTTGTGGCACACACCCTTGTACGTCGTCTTCGTCGGGTCCAGGTACGGGTTCGGCATCCCCTCACCCTGGATAAAATCGGGATCATAATAGTAACGAATGCCCTGCTCCTTCACGAAGTCGCGAAGGATCTCGATGTTGCGGTGGCACTTGGAGTCCGCGGTGAAGATGTAGTGATCGGGAATGATCGGGATGCGCGTGTTGTCCCACACCTTCGCGTCGTTGCCGAACTGCTCCTTGAAGATGCCGATCGTGCCCGGCCCGCACACGTCGTGCGTCATCAACACGTCCACGTTCACCCAGACGTTGTCGCCCGGGCTCACGCTCGACCGACCCGCGTGGCTGGCCATGATCTTTTCGGTGATCGTCATTCCCATCAGAACTGCTCCCGCTATCAATAACGCTGATTCTGTTCCAAGCCCAGCGATTATAGCGGCCGATTCCGCCCCTGTCAGACCCTCTCCACAACCCCAAAACCCACTTCTCTAGCAAAAACACTGGGTGAAATCACGCGCTTTTAAGCAAGCCCCGATAGGCATCGCTCCGCCGACATGCTACAGTATGCCCCGTATAAACCTATTGCTCATCATCACTTCACTTGATCTAGCGGGTCGCAAAACATGCACTTCCTGATTGTGGGCGCCGGACTCACCGGCTCGGCTATCTCCCGTCTCCTCGCCGACGAGGGCCACACCTGCGTCATCCTTGAACAGGCCGACCACGTTGCGGGCAACTGCCACACCGTTCGCGACGAAAAGACCGGCATCCTCATCCACCAATTCGGCCCACACACACTCCACACCGACACCCCCGAGATTTGGCGGTTTCTCGAACGCTTCGTGGAAATCGAGCCCTTCTCCCACCGCAAACAGGCGTGGGCACGCGGCGAGCTCTATCCCTTCCCCATCAACCTGACAACGATCAACAAGCTATTCGACGTTGATCTCACACCCGAGCAAGCACACGGCTTCATCCAACAGCAGGTCGAAAAGCTCGACCACGAACCCCGCAACTTTGAGGAAGCGGCCCTCTCCACCGTCGGCCGCAAGATCTACGAGGCCTTCTACCAGGATTACACCGCCAAGCAGTGGGGCCAATGCCCCAAGGACCTGCCCGCGTTTGTGTTCCGACGCCTGCCCGTCCACCTCTCCCACAAGCGGGACGTCTTCCTCCACGCACAGCAGGGCCAGCCTGTCGGGGGATACACCCACATGGTCGAACAGATGCTCGACCACCCCAACATCGAGCTCCGCCTGAACACCCCATTCGACGGCCGCTTCGATCGCGACACCTACGACCACCTGTTCTACTCCGGCCCGATCGACCGCTACTTCAACTGGAAACACGGCCGCCTCGCCTATCGCACGCTCGACTTCAAGCACGAGTACCGACAGGGCACCCACCAGGACTGCGGCTCGGTCAATCACTGCGACGCGGACACGCCCTACACCCGCGTCATCGAACACAAGCACTTCTGGACGCGCGAACAACACGACGACACCGTCATCTCCTTCGAGTTCTCCCGCGCCTGCGGCCCGGACGACAAGCCCTACTACCCCATCCGACTCAACGAAGAAAACAAGATGTACCAGCGATACGTCCAACTGGCTCGCAGCGAATCCAACGTCAGCTTCGTCGGCCGGCTCGGAACCTACCGCTACCTCGACATGGACATGGCCATCGGCGAAGCCATGCAAGCCGCCGAGCAAACGATCGAGGCGTGCCTGACCGGTTCAAGCATCCCCACCTTCTTCGTGGACCCCGCCACACCCACACACACCGAAAAGACCCGCGACACCGTCGAGCAGGAACAATCCGCCACCACGTAATCTCCCCCTCACACCGGACCCGCACCGTGGGATTCAAAACCCGACTCAACCGAATCAAAGTCGCCATCGATTCTCGCCGACCCGGTCGGCGACACGACAACGACCGCGTCGTCGCGGGCATGGCAACCATGCCCTCGCGAGCCGAGACCTTCGACACCGCGTTCCGCAGCATCGTCCGCCAGGTCGACAAACTCTACCTCTATCTGGACGGTCACGAAGAGGTGCCCGCCTCAGCAAAAAACGACTCACGCGTCGTGCCCATCTTCGCCCACCAGTGCCCCGGCCTGCGCGCCAACGGCAAGTTCCTCGGCCTGACGATGGAAGACGGGCCCTGCCTTTTCGCCGCCGCGGATGACGACCTCTACTACCCCAGCAACTACATCGCACGGCTGCGTATGGGCCTCGCCAAATACGACGATCGCGCCGTGGTGGGCCTGCACGGCACGCGTCTGGCTCGCCCCCTGGTCGGTTACTACAAGGGCCGCGACTTCCGCGGCAAGTACACCTCCGCGCTCGATCGGGCGCAGACCGTCGATGTGCTCGGCACCGGCGCCGTGCTGTTCTCTACCGAACACATCCGATTCGACGTACGCGATTGGCCCCGCGTCAGCATGGCCGACCTCGGACTCGCGATCGCGGCCGCCGACAACGACGTCCCGATGATCAGCGTCTCCCGACCACGCTACCCGCTGACCGCGCTGGCAGAAAACCAGGCCGACTCGCTCTTGCTCGCTCGCATGAAAGACGATCGCACGCAAACGGAACTCGGCAACCGGGTCATCAGCGCCCGTTCAGAAGACTACTACAACTAAGCCGCTCATCCCCGCCTGTGACAGCTCACCGCACCCGCCTGATCTTCCGCTTGGCCAGGAACTTCAACCGAAACAGCGCATACTCCGCGGCACTGAACCACCCGCTCTGCCGAAGCGCCGCCCACCACAGCTCCCGCTTGGGATGCACACAACGGTGATGCCCCGGATTGTGACGCGTGTAGTGGATCACACGCACGTCCTCCGGCTCGGCCTGCAGCACGCCGTCCCAATCCATGTAGCACGACGTGACCACGTTGAACTTCGGCTCCATCCAGCGATACCGCCCGTAACACAGCAGGTTCAGCGTGTCCTGGTCGGCGTGCGTAAACGCGTGGCCGTGCTCCCGGCCCACACGCCAATACCGGTCTAACAGCTTCTCCTCACGCCAAGCGTCCAGGTTGAACGCGATCACCCCCGCGCCGAAGTACTGGCTGGCCGGGTCGATCCCCTGAGCCTTGAAGTGTTCCGCGGAGCGCGCCCTAGCGAAGATCGGGTACGAGTTGTCCTGGCTCGCCTTCAACACCGCGCCGTCGAACGGCGTGTCCCAAAGCGGCATGACGTCCCCCACCGCAATCGTGTCGCAGTCCAGGTAAACCACCTGGCTGTGCTCCGGGCCGACGCGCTCGGTCAGCAGCAACCGCGCATGCGTTGCCAGGTTGGACCAGGTCGGACACGGCAGCCCTTCCAGCATCGCCGGGTCGTACGTGTCGTAGTGCAGACGCATCCCCGGCAGATCGGTCACCCTCTTCAACCGCTTCAAGCTCTTCTCAGACAAGCCCGGTGAAAGCATGTACGCGTCAATCGCGATATCCGCCGGCACGCGCTGTCGCACGCTGTACAGACAAACCGCCGCGTACATCGCAAAGGGATCGTCCCCACACACCCCCACGGCAATCCTTCTCGAATCCTGACTCAAAACAACAACTCCTCCGGGTCGCGGCGCTACAGTCTACACGACCTCGTCCTCCGATGGACTCGCCTTACCCAGCGGCAGGCGCAGCTCGAAGTCCGTCCCCCTGCCCAGCTCCGAGTGCACCGTAACTTCTCCGCCGTGCTCCTCGATGATCCGTCGCGACGTCGCCAGCCCCAGCCCCGTGCCCCCCTTCTTCGTCGAGAAGTACGGGTGGAACACCTTCTCCAAGCGCTCCGGCTCGATCCCCGGGCCCGTATCGATCACGTGCACCACCACCGCGTCGTCACGCTGCACGGTCTTGATGATCAGGTCCGTCGCGCCGCCGTGCGGCTTGTTCGCGTAACGCGCCTCCACCATCGCCTGCGTCGCGTTGATCATCAGGTTCAACATCGCCTGCTTCAAAAGCGACGCGTCCACGCTCACCGCGTCGAGCCCCTCGGCGAGCTGCGGACGAACCTGCACACCCGACTGCTCGGCCTGCGGCTCGAAGAAATCCACCAGGTCCCCCGCCAGCCGACTCAGGTCCACCGGGTGGCGGTCCAGCTTCATCCGACCCGCAAAGGCAAGAAAATCTTCCAGGATCTCGCGCAACCGCTCGGCCTCACCGCTGACCGCGTCCAGTCGATTCGTCAGCCGCGTCACCTGCTGCTCGGGCAGATCGGACTCGGCCAGCGACTCACGCAGCAGCTGCAGATTCAGACCGATCGTCGGCAGGGGGGTCTTGATCTCGTGCGCCAACCCGCCGGTCAGCGTGCCCAGCTCCGCCAACCGCTCAGCGGTGCGTGCCCGCTGCTCCAACCGCCGCACCCCGCGCTCCGTGCGGCGCGCAAAGTACATCGCCGCGGGGATCATCGCCGCCACGCCGCCGCCCAATCCGATCAATAACCACTGGTACCACTGCATCGATTGAAACCAACCTCACACCGCGGCGCAATACATAAGCCTGCGCCCTGATCTCATGAGCGGTCGGTTGGCCTGGAGAACGATCGCCCACCGCACCAAAGCGCGGCGGGCCAATCCTATTCGCCTTGCTCTTCGGCGGGGTGATTGTTCATCACGCTGTCCACCGCGTCGCTGTTGACCTGCACGTCCAGTCGCTGGACCGCCCGCGCCTGCCAACCTTTATCACCCTCGATCAAGTCGTAGTCAACCGTCTCCCCGTCCTTCAGCAGGCGAAATCCTTCTGACTCGATGTGAGAGTAGTGGACGAAGACGTCCTGACCCTCGGGACCAACAATAAAACCATACCCTTTTTTCGGGTCAAACCACTTAACTTGCCCGCGCACGGTCATTCAACACCTCCCGCGCTGTTTGGAGACGTGTAACCCTGTTTTCCAATCAGACACAATCCCTGTTTTGCACTGTGCCTGCCTACGATCTGATGCTGCCGCAATTTGTGTCCCCTTTGATACAAACTGCATCCCGATTCGGCACGCGCCGAATACGGCTAAACGGCAAGCGTCGTCGCTCTCCCCTGCGACGCTGCCAGCCCTCAAACGCTTCGTCGTATCACGGCCGGGGTTGATTTGATGATCCGGCCTAACACTCCACACGATATGTATACCCCCAATATACACCGCATAAAGGGGCCAGAACAAGCTTTTTTTAGCAAACCGTTAGTTTTGGGCCTCAGCCGGCTCGGCCTTGCCCGATTCTTCCAGTAAGACCTGCTTACGGCTCAACTTAAGGCGGCCCTGCTCGTCCACCAGGATCACCTTGACCTTCAGCATGTCGCCCACCTTCACCACGTCCGACACCTTATCGACGTAGCCGTCGGAAAGCTCGGAGATGTGGCACAGGCCGTCCTGGCCGGGGATCACCTCGACGAACGCGCCGAAGTCCTTCACCGTCGTGACCTTGCCCTCGTAGATCTTGCCGACCTTGACCTCCTGGCAGAGCTTCTCGACCTCGCCCATCGCGGCCTGACCGGCCTCGCCGTCCACCGCCGCGATCGTCACCGTGCCGTCTTCCTCGATGTCGATCTGGGCGCCGGTGGCGTCCTGGATGCCGCGGATCGTCTTGCCGCCCGGACCGATCAGCAGACCGATCTTCTCGGGGTTGATCTTGATCGTCATCAGGCGCGGGGCGTACTGGCTGATCTCGTCACGCGGCGCGGGGATTGCCGCCTCGATCGCCTCGATCAGCTTGATGCGCGCCGCCTTGGCCGCCTCAAAGGTCTGAGCGATCAGCTCGTAATCCACACCCTTGGCCTTGAGGTCGAGCTGGATGCCGGTGATGCCCTTGCGCGTGCCGGCCACCTTGAAGTCCATGTCGCCGTAGTGATCCTCTTCGCCGAGGATGTCGGTCAGCAACACGCGCTGGCCGTTCTCTTCAACCATGCCGATCGAGATGCCCGCCGTCGTGTTCTTGATCGGCACGCCCGCGTCCATCATCGCCAGGCAGCCGCCACAGATCGACGCCATGCTGCTCGAACCGTTGGACTCGAGAATCTCACTGACCAGGCGAACCGTGTACGGGAAGTCGTCGGCCGCAGGCAGCACGCCCGCCAGCGAACGCTCGGCCAACGCACCGTGACCGATCTCACGACGGCTCGGCCCCGTGATCCGACGCGCCTCACCCACACAGAACGGCGGGAAGTTGTAGTGCAGGTAGAACTTCTGGCTGTACTCTTCGTGCAGACCGTCGACGATCTGCTCGTCGCGACCCGTGCCCAGCGTGCAGGAAACCATCGACTGGGTCTCGCCGCGGGTGAACACCGCCGAGCCGTGCGTCCGACGCAACATGCCCACCTCGCAGTCGAGGTTACGCATGTCGCCGGGGGCCCGGCCGTCGCTGCGGCTGCCCGCCACGATCGACTCACGCACCACCTGGCTCTCGACCTTGCTGAAAGCCTCCTTGATGTGCTTGCGCTTGGTCAGAATCTCCAGGTGCCCGGCGTAGCTGACGTTGTCAGCCGCCGTCGGCTCCGGCGCGTTCGCTTCGAGGTACGCGTCACGCACGGCCTTGACCGCTTCCTCGCGGGCCAGCTTGCCCTCGGTCTTCTTCGCCTCGCGGACCTTGTCCAGCAGGTCGTTGCGGACCGACTCGATCAGCTCATCGCTGGGCAGGTTCAGCTCGCAAACCTTCTCCTTGCCGGCCTTCTGCGTCAGCTCGTCGATCATGTCCAACAGCGTGAAAATCTGCTCGTGACCGAACTTGATCGCGTCCAGCACGTCCTGCTCGCCGACCTCCATCGCACCGACCTCGATCATGTTCACGCCGTCGCGGTGGCCGCTCAGCACCAGGTCGATGTCGGAGTATTCCATCTGGGCCATCGTCGGGTTGACGACGAACTGCCCCTCGACGCGTGCGACACGCACCGTGGCAACGGGGCCGTCGAACGGCAGCGAGCTCATCGTCAGCGCCGCGGCGGCCGCCGTGCCGGCGATCACGTCCGGGTCGTTCTGGCCGTCGGCGCTCTCGACCCAGCACTGGATCACGACCTCGTCGTAGAAGCCCTTGGGGAACAGCGGACGGACCGGGCGGTCGATCATCCGCATGGTGAGGATTTCTTTCTGGTTGGGCGCGCCCTCGCGCTTGCGGAAGCCGCCGGGGAACTTGCCCATCGCGCTGGGCCGCTCGCGGTAGTCGACCTGCAGCGGGAAGAAGTCGATGCCCTCGCGCGGGGTGCCGCGCACCACCGCCGCCAACACCGTCGTGTCGCCGTGCGTGGCAAACACCGTCGCGTCGGCCTGCTTGGCCCACTTGCCGGTCTCCAGGATAAGCGGACGCCCGCCAAACTCGCGTTCAACGATCACATGTGACATAAGGTCTGATCCTTCCGCCGCCACGCATCAAACGCTTCTCGGGCGCGGCGGCTATGTTGGGGACCCGACCAGAGGAAGGAGACAGTTGGCATCGTGCCCTCGGCAAGGGCGCGGTGGCGACTGCCACCCTTCTCTAACACCGACGAGGCGTCGAGTGCCGGATCCGGCTTGATATAAAAACGCGAACGGTCGTGTCCGTCCGCTCGCGCGTGTTCGTGTCTTACTTACGCAGGCCAAGCTTGCCGATCAGGTCGAGGTAACGCTGGCGATTGGTCTTCGCCAGGTAACGCAGCAAACGGTTACGCTTGCCGACCATCAGGATCAGGCCGCGGCGGGAGTGGTAGTCGTGCTTGTGGGTACGCACGTGCTCCGTCAGATCGTTGATCCGACGGGTCAGGATCGAGACCTGCACCTCCGGCGAACCGGTGTCGCTATCGCCGCGACGGTGCTCGGTGATGATGTCTTTCTTTTCTTCGGTCGCCAATGCCATACGTCTGCTTCTCCATCGGGCCCGATTCTCTCCCGGGCACCGCCTGTGACTTCGTCTAATCCGATCTAAATGAAGCCGCAAAGTATACCGATCCGCCCCGGCGGTGGCAATCGACAAGCCCCATCGGCATCGGTAACATGCCCGTCCGTAACCGGCACCCCCGGTTTCCGCCCCCCACCCCCCTACCCACAGCGATTCCCACCGGGAATCGCGGCAGGAGTCCGACCCGACGATGTCCGACAAAATCCGCATTCTTGTTGCCGATAAGCTCGCTCAGGCGGGCATCGACTACCTCCAGAGCTTTCAGGATGTCCAGGTCGACGTCAAGACCGGCCTATCCGAAGACGAGCTGGCCGCGATCGTCGGCGACTACCACGGCCTGATCGTCCGATCGGGCGTTCAGGTCACCGCCAAGGTCCTCGATAACCCCGGCAAGCTCCGCTCGGTGGCCCGCGCCGGCGTCGGTGTCGACAACATCGACCTCACCGCCGCCACCGCCAAGGGCGTGCTCGTCATGAACTCCGCCGACGCCTCCACCATCACCACCGCCGAACACGCCTTCGCCATGCTCATGGCGCTGGCACGCAACATCGGCCCGGCCTACAAGACCATGGCCGACGGCGGATGGGACCGCGGCAAGTACGTCGGCACCCAGCTGTCCGGCAAAACCCTCGGCATCGTCGGCTTCGGCCGCATCGGCCGCACCGTCGCCGAACGCGCCCTCGTGTTCGGCATGAACGTCGTCGCGTTCGACCCGGTCTTCAACGCCGACTCCGCCCTCGACGGTCGCGTCAAGATCTTCAAGGACTTCGACGAGATGGTCCCCGAGCTGGACTTCGTCTCCTTCCACGTGCCCCTCAACGACCACACCCGCTCCATGCTCAACGCCGACCGCTTCGCCAAGGCCAAGCCCGGCCTGCGCGTGGTCAACGCCGCACGCGGTGGCGTCGTCGACATCCCCGACCTGCTGGCCGCGATCGAATCCGGCCAGTGCGGCGGCGCGGCGATCGACGTCTACGAATCCGAACCCCCCGCCGAAGACGACCCGCTCCGGGCCAACCCCAAGGTCCTGTGCACCCCGCACCTGGGCGCCTCCACCAGCGAGGCCCAGCAGGCCGTCTCCACCGACGCCTGCGCCCAGATCCTCGAATACCTCCGCGGCGAGGGCGTCCGCGGCGCCGTCAACCTCGGCGGCGTGCGTTTCGATCTCGACCCCGCCCAGCAGCCGTTTGTCGAACTGGCCGAGCGCATGGCCAAGCTCATCGCCGTCATGTGCGACCAGGGCATCGGCAACGTCTCGGTCACCCTCGACGGCGAGCTGCTCGCCTCCGCCGGCAGCACCATCGAACGCATGGTCGTCATCAACCTCCTCCAGTCCCAGCTCGACGACCCGGTCAACGTCGTCAACGTGAAACTCATCGCCGACGAACGCGGCATCAAGAGTTCCACCACCATCATCGACGAACCCCGCAACACCCCCAAGATCCGCATCGAGGTCCAGACCGGCGACAACACCCGACACATCGTCGGCTCCGTCTTCGCCGACGGCCTGCCACGCGTCCTGGACATCTGCGGCTACTACATGGACATGGTCCCCGAGGGCAACATGCTCGTCCTGCAAAACGAGGACAAGCCCGGCATGGTCGGCATCGTCGGCACCGAGATGGCCGAGGCCGACATGAACATCGCCGACATGACACTCGCCCGACTCGGCGACAAGGCCATCATGGTCCTCAAGCTCGACTCCACCCCCGACGAGGCCGTCCTCAACCGCCTCAAGGCGCGGCCCGGCATCCTCAAGGTCGCCACGACATCGCTCCCGCCCATCCCCAACGGCGGCTGATCTCCACAAACAATTCCGATTCCCCCAGCGCCACGCTCAACACGTGGCGTTTTTACTTGGCCATCATCTCTGAAAGATCGTGGGTGTCTGAAAACGGATAGCCCTTGGCCCATGACGACCGGCTCGTGTCAATTCCACAGCACCGGCCGCATCGGTAGCAACAGCTCCGCCAACCGCCACCGCAACATGTCCACCATCGCCGCCCCGCGCGGATCACCGATCAAATTGGATCGCTCCGACTCATCGATAAACACATCAAACAGCGCCCGCACCTCACCGGTTTCCGAATCGAACATCGCCTTGTGCTGCGCCGTCTCCAGCAGCAGCCGCTTGCCGAACTCGCTCAACACCGCCGCGTGCCCCGCCGTCTCACCCATCAATCCACCCAGCAGCGACACACCCTGGCACCCGTCGGGCGCATCCACCCGGCCGATCGCGCACAGCGTCGCCGCCAGGTCCACACCGCTCACCAGCCCGTCGTTCTCACGCACCGCCGCGTCGTTCGGATCGACCGCTTCACGCATCGGCTTCGGCGGCGTGATCCAGATCGGCACGTAACTGCCCGACCCCACGAAACCCGTGCATCCGAACAACCCGCGCTCACCCAAAAGATGACCGCGATTCGACGACAGCGCCGTCCACGTCGAATCGGCGTGGCCGTGACGCTTGACCGCGTCGCGCATCATCCCCACGCAACAATCGATCATGCACACCCGCGCCAGGTAATCCCGCTGAATCTTCGCTGCGCCGCTCCCCGAGAGCGACTGCAACACCGAGCGCGGCTGATGCAGCTCCGCAAACGCGTCGACCCGCCCCAGCTCCGCCGGCACGTACTTCTTCTTCAGCGGCTTCTCTTCCACCAGGTCCAGGTACGCGACCGGTGCCGCCAGATCGTTGCCCGGCCCCGTGAAACCCACCACCATCACCCAAGGCTTGTCGGTCGGCAATCGCTCGATCGCCTCGCACGCCTTCTGCCCGATGTACCCGTCCACGTCGTTCGCCGGCTCGGCAAAGCCCCGCACCGGATCGAAGGGCCCGCTCCGCTCGCGACGCTCGCGCGCCTCCAGCACCGCGTCCACCATCCCCCGCCGATGCATGTATCGCAGGTACTCACAACGCAGCGGCTCGGTCTCCTCCATCTCCGCCACCACGCGCGCCTCGTGCAGCTCTTCCGCGATCGCGCCCACACGCCCCACACCCGCCAGGTGATACCCCGCGTCGCGGAACCGGCGCAACCACCCCATCCCACGCCCCATCTCCCCTCGGCTCTCCGCCACGCCGTGCTGCCGCACGTGCAGACCCGAATACAGCGACACCAGCCCCGGCCAATCCGCCGGCGATGGACTCACCGCCGTGAGCGCCAGCCCGTCCCCCGCCAGCCTGTCCAGGTGCGGCGTCTGGATCGGCCAAACCCCCGCGCCGCCCAGCGCGTCGCCTCGCTGACCCGTCGTCACGATCAAAAGGATGTTCCGCTGCGCGTTCACTGCCTCCTTATCGGCCACATCACCCGCCCACCCAAGCGGCGATATACTCTTCATATGCCCAATCTCTTCGGCGATGATCCCGACACCCAACCGGTCACCACCACCGGTCGCTTCGCGCAGGTCGCCATCGAACAGGGACTGGAGATACGCGACGGCCTGACCTACGCCGTGCCCGACGACCTGGCCGACTTGCGCATCGGTGACCGCGTCATCGTCCCGCTCGGCAAGGCCGGCCGCACCGTCGACGGCACCGTCCTCTCCATCGCCGACTCCACCGACATCCCCCCCGCGCGTATCAAACCAATCGCCGCGCGCGAACGCCAAGTCAACCTCCCCGACGACCTGGTCGAGCTCGCCCGATGGCTGAGCGACTACTACTGCTGCCCGCTCGGCATGGTGCTGGCGACCATGCTCCCGGCCGCGGTTAAAAAAGGCACCGGCCTGATCAACAAGCAGCTCGTCGACCTGCACGACCCAATCGCCGCCGACGCCCTGCCCTCCATCGTCACACAACACAAGCTCCCGCCCAAGCAGGCCGACGTGCTGGCCAAGGCCCTCGAGCTCAAGCTCCTGCACAAGCTGCCCATCGACCCGCTGGAACTGGCCCACCTGGCCGGCTCCAAGTCACGCTCGCCGGTGAAGAACCTGATCGAAAAGGGGCTGCTCCGTCTGGTCGAAAAACGACAGCTCCGCGCCGTCGCCTCCGATCACGCGCCCCGCAACGAACCGCCCGTCACCCTCAACGCCGACCAGCAACGCGTCTACGAAAACATCGTCGCCGACCTCGACAACGGCTTCGGCGTCAAGCTCCTGCACGGCGTTACCGGCTCGGGCAAGACCGAGGTCTACATCCGCGCCATCGAGCACGTCGTCGCCGCCGAACGCACCGCCATCATGCTCGTCCCCGAGATCGCCCTCACCCCCCAAACCGTCGGCCGATTCCTTGCGCGTTTCCAACGCGTCTGCGTCCTCCACTCCGGCCTCACCGCCGCACAGCGACACGCCCAGTGGCAGCTCATCCGCGACAACTACCCCCAGGTCATCGTCGGTGCACGCTCCGCCATCTTCGCCCCCACCCACAACCTCGGCCTCATCGTCGTCGACGAGGAACACGACAACTCCTACAAGCAGGACCAGGCCCCGCGCTACCACGGACGCGACGTCGCCATCAAACGCGCCCAGATGACCGGCGTCCCCGTCGTGCTCGGCTCGGCCACGCCCTCACTGGAAAGCTACTACAACGCCACACAACGGCGCAGCTACGACCTGCTCGAACTACCCAACCGCGTCAACGACCTGCCCCTGCCACCCGTGCGCATCGTCGACATGCTCGAAGAACGACGCCAACGCGTCGCACAGACCGGCACCCAGCGCGTCCACCTCCTCTCACGCCCCATGGAGTCCGCGCTCCGCCGCACCTTCAACGAAGGCGGACAGGCCATCCTCCTGCTCAACCGGCGCGGCTACGCCAACTACGTCGCCTGCCCCGATCACAACTGCGGCTGGCAGATGACCTGTGAGAACTGCGACGTCGCCATGGTCTACCACCTCGACGACCGCGTCCCAGCCGGCGGCCTGACCCGATGCCACTACTGCGGATTCGAGAACCGCCTGCCCACCGCCTGCCCCTCCTGCGGCAAGAAGGTCCTCACCTTCGGCCTGGGCACCCAACGCGTCGAAGAAGAGATCGAACGCAAGTTCCCGGGCATCCGACTCATCCGCATGGACTCCGACGCCATGCGCACCGCCGGCCATTACGAAGAGGCCCTCCGGCGTTTCGGTGAAGGCGACATCGACCTCTTGGTCGGCA
>JANQJT010000203.1 GCA_028281485.1 Phycisphaeraceae bacterium | reverse complement strand
GTCGCCAGGGCGAAGACGGAATCGGTGATGTGACCCTCGACACGATCGGGTTCGTCCCAGATGCGGTCGATGATGATTGGTACGAAGTTCTGGTAGGGGACGATGTCGGCGTTGGGTGTCTGAGCCAATTCCAGCGTGCCGCCGAGGTGCGCTTCGTTACCGACCGACAGGTAGTCGAACTCGCCCGTGGCGTTGCCGTCGATACCGATGACCAGGCGCGCGGTTGAGTCCATGTAAAAATCACCCGAGAAGACCTTCTGGCCGCCCGCGTCGCGTCCGAGGTTCAGCGTGGCGTTATCCTTGAGGTCCCAGAGGTAGTGGAACGCAACGTTGTCGTCGACGGAGCCGACGATGCGGTACTCGGCGTGATCGATGGTGATCTGGCTGCCGACGGAGTGGAGATAGACATCGGCGTTCTGTTCGAAGACGAGATCGGCTCCGCCCATGCCGCGCAGCTCGAGCTTGGCAACCTCGGTGTCAACGGTGGGTGCGGCGAAGGTGACGTCCTGATAGGTGGCGATGGCGACGCTGGAGGTTGGGCCGGGAGTGGGGTTGGTCACGCCGTCCTGGGCCCATTGTGCGGTGGCCCAATCGGGCGCGGAGGCGGCGTTGTCGTGCCACAGGATGTTTTGACCGACGGTGGTCAGGCCGTAGTGTTCGTCCCAGATCGCCAGGTCTGCCGAGCCGACGACGCCGTCGCCGTTGAAGTCGCCGCGTGTCCACTCGCTGGTGGATTGGCCGACGTTTCGTTGCCAGATGAGGAAGTCCGAGCCGTTGACGTAGCCGTCGCGGTTGGCGTCGCCCTGCACGGTGAGTTCGACATCCACGCCCGTGGCGGTGTAGTTGGTGGCCAGGCCGAAGACGGAGTCGCCGATGTGGCCGGTGACGGTATCGGGTTCACTGACGAGTGAGCCGGCGCTGATGACGACGAAGTTCTCTTGCGTAAGGAAACTCGAGGAGGCCGTGGGGGCGAGTTCGAGTTCGCCGCCGAGGAAGGCGTTGCCGCCGACGGTCATCCGGTCGTACTCGTTGGCGCCGCTGCCGTCGATGCCGATGACGATTCGGCCGGTGGGGGCGACCGCCAGGTCGCTGTTGACGTTGGCGACCTGTCCGCCGGCGGCACGTCCGAGGTTCAGCACGCCGTTTTCCTCGATGACCAGTCCCGTTCCTGGTCCGCTCATCGTGATCACCGTCTGGTCGTTGGAGCCGGTGATGCGGTACTCGGCGTCGTTGATGATGATGGGATTGTTGATCGAGGTGAGCAGGACGTTGGCGTTTTGTTCGAAGACAAATCCGCCGTCATAACCGCGCAGCTCGAGGCCTCCGACGGTCGTATTGAAATTGGGCGCATTGAACGTCTGCCCGCTATCGAGCGCGATAAATGTGTTCGTGCCGGCTGATGGGGCGGCGCTGGTCTGGTTGGCTCTGACCCATTGGGCGTCGCCGCTGTTCCAGTCGGTCTCGGTTCCGGGTACCCAGAAGACGGTGTTGGGATTGAGCGCGGCGGCGAGGCCGATGGCGTAGAACTCGCCGTATCGGCGGATAAACGCGATCCTCTCCGCGACGCTGTTCTGATTCTGATCGTCTTTGAATAGATCGGCGGGGGGGATGTAGATCTCGGGGGTGAAGGAGTGGTCGGCGTTGAGATCGGAAACCGCCCAGAGGTCGGCGGTGGTGTGCGGATCGAGATTGAAGTCCTGTCCGGGGGAGATGCCGTCGGTGTGAATCGCAAACGTGCCGTCGCTATCGACAACCAGGTCCTGAATCACCTGGGCCAGGCCGGAATCGTCCGGCTTGATCGTTCTTAATGTGGGTGAGTCGATGGTCGTGGCGAAGACGCTGGCGCGGTACTTTCCCTCGGTGAGTTCGCCGGGACGGGAGGCGTGGAAGTCGAAGAACCACTCGACGTCGTTACCGGTCTCGGTCGCGATCGAGGCCCGGATCGTGGCGACTTCTTCGGGTTCGTAGTCGGTGTCGACCTCGTCCCAGATGCGGTTGTGATCGAGGACGGTGAAGTTGTTCATCTCGAACGTGTTGAGCGTGATGTCATCGGGGACCACGAGTGAGCCGTCGATCTGGTTCACGGTGGAGTCGTTGCCGCGCGTGTGCCCCAGGTCGCGCCCCTCGGGATCGACCATGGGATACACGGCGAACTCGACGTCCTGAAGGATGAGTTCGGCGATGGGGTTGTCGGATGCGAGGAACTCGATCATGCCCTCGGCGTTGTGGCTGGCGATGTGCTCGTCGGCGTGGTTGCCGCCGAAAATGACGGCCTGTTGCGTCGGTGTTGCCGAGGCGTCGCGGATGGCAAAGCCGTAGAGGTCCTGACCGACGACCGTGCGGCCGCGGAAGTCCTTGTGCCCGTCCGCCGTGGTGGCGATGACGTAGTCGTTGTCGGTATCGCCGGTCAGGTAGGTGACGTTCGGGGAGCCGGTGGTGGGGTGCGTGATCCTGTCGACGAGGTCGGACACGTGGGAGGAGGTGTATGGAATCGACTGGGCGACGTAGATGGTGTCGTCGTTGAAATTGGCGTTCATGTTGAAGTCGTAGAAGACGCCGTTGAGCCCGCCGTTGTCAAAGTACTTCCAGTCGGTCGGTTGGTTGTTTGAATCGAGCGTGGCGGTCCACACGGGCAGATAGCCGGAGGGGTATCGTTCCGAGGGGAACTCGGCACCGAAGAGGGTGTCGCGCATGTCCAGGCGGAAGGTGGGGTTCTCGCCGCTGATGTGGTCCGCCTGAAAAGCCCACCACATGTAGTCGTCATTAAAAAGGCCGGGGGTCGGATTGTCGGGTGCGTCGCCGGGCAGGTAAGAGGTCCATGTGTAGGGGGTGAGATTGATGATGTTGCCCGAGTCTGATGCGCTGTGTATCGATGCGCCCTGGAATGCGAGTTGATTGTTGTCGTTGATGTCGACAACGTCGATAGCGCTGACCTGTGCGTGGGCTGGATGCGTCGTGACAGCGAGGAGGGCTGTGCAGGCGGTCCATGCGATAGCGTGTTTCAAAGACATCGCGCTCTCCCTTTCTGGAGGTGTGTTGATATGCGAGTTCCCTTTCCCCGGCCGGGACCGGTCCCGGCCAATGGTCGATACACCTGCAGCGCGGGCCGAGGATGTGGAGAAGTGATGCGTGCCCGAAGTCGAGAGACGGCCCGTGAATCGAACGCTTTGGCGGTCCCCGTGCCCGCCGATCGCAGCCTTGTCGCGATCGATTCGGTAAGAAGTCTATCGCGCCCACGCGCAAACACAAAGATAATTTCGAGTTAATGGTCCACTTTTCGCAGGGTGTCTTTCACGCGTGAAATATGCGGATCATGGGCGGGCGAATTGAATGGATTTGTCGTCGGGCTGTCGTATCTCTGATGGTCGATAGTCACGGCGCCGAATCAGCCAACGCGAGTTTCACTTGAAACGGTTCGAGTCTTAGCGCGTCATACATGTACAGAATAGGTATTCGAGCGGCCGGTTGATATCGCCTCACCGCCGCGTGGGGATTTCATGGCAAGCCCGCGGGACAGCCGATTGGGGTAAATCGGCGTGAGAAAGGGTATTGCGATTCGGTTGCGACACTGGATTTTTGGTATGTTATGCGGCGTCGGAGCCAAACATCACGGAGCGATCTATGGCTGAAGCAAGCAACGAAGCGTCCGGTCGCGCAGAGGCCGGACGGGATACCGAGGCCCATTACGCGAAAGAATCGCTGGCGTCGCTGTTGCGTCAGCTGGCTGAAGTGGTCGGGGCAATGTCGGACGAGCAGTACACCCGCAAGGGGCTGGCCCACGTCGAGGGCAGCGCCGGCGGACACGTACGCCACAGTCTTGATCACGTTGATGCGTTGATGGGGAGCCTGAGCACGGGCTGCGTGGATTACGAGTCGCGCGAGCGCGGCACAGACATCGAAACAAATCGCGACGCGGCGGTGACGAAGCTGCAGACGTTGGCCGAGCGTCTGGCGGCGATCGACCTGGACGACATGGCCCAGCCGGTGCGCGTGATCGTGCGGTTCATGTCGGATCGCCCGACAATCGCGACGGGGTCGAGCTTCGGTCGGGAACTGGCGTTCGTGCTCAGCCACACGATTCACCACGACGCGCTGATCGCGGTGATCGCGCGTGATCTGGGGATCGAGCTGCCGACGTATTTCGGGTACGCGCCCAGCAGCGTGGCGTTTCTCAAGCAGCAATAAGCCATGTGCACGGTGACGATCATTCCCGGCGCCGAGGGGGCGGGCTATCGGATGCTGTGCAACCGCGATGAGCAGCGTGGGCGTGTGTCGGCGATCCCGCCGGCGGTGCATCGGGTTGAGGCGCGCGAGGCGGTGATGCCGGTCGATCCGGCGGGCGGGGGGACGTGGGTGGCGGTGAACGGCGCGGGGCTGGGGCTGACGCTGTTGAATCTGAATCTGCCGACGGAGCAGATGCCGGACCGCAAGGGGCGCGTGAGCCGGGGCGGGGTGATCGCCAACTGTATCGGTTGTGAGTCCGTTGCGGCGGCGGCGGATCGCCTGGAGGGGTTGAAGCCGAATCTCTACATGCCGTTCCAACTGGTCGTCGTTGGCGAAGAGGAATTGGTCGTGCTGCGTTCGGACGGCGGTGACAGTGAAATGACACGGGTCCGGCGTCCGGATCAGCCGTGGATGATCACGTCCAGCGGTTTGGGTGATCACCTGGTGGAGCAACCACGCCGCGAGTTGTTTGACGGGTGGTTCGAGCGGGGTGCGGATGAGTGGGGCCAGCGACAGGACGCGTTTCACCGACACTTCTGGCCGGACCGGACGCAGCTGTCGGTGTGCATGCGGCGACCGGACGCCAAGACGGTGAGCCTGACGTCGGTTTCGGTTGACGCGGGATTTGCTACGATGGGCTACGTCCCCGGCCCACCCGATCGAACCGAGCAGAATGTGAAGATAACGATTCCCATCCGACGCGAGGTGCCTGAATGAGGGGCGGGCGGGGTCGGCGGCGGTTGCGCTGGTGGCATGTTTACTTGGTGCTGCTGGTGCTCTCGAACATCGTGCAGGTGACGCTGTGGGTTTGGCCCAGCGAGCCGAGCGATGATGCGCTGCGCACGATCGAGGTGCCGCACATGACCGAGACGGGCTCGGGCGGCGGCGAGCCCGTGACGCTCGGGTTCCACGAGTACGGGGACCCGACCTCGCGGACGAAGGTGCTGGCGATCCACGGCTGCCCGACGATGGGCAACGACTTCGCGTTTCTGGGACCGATGCTGGCTGCGGACGCGCACGTGGTGGCGGTGCAGATGCCGGGCTTCGGCGCAAGCGACAAGTGGGTCGGGTCGTACGGTGTGCGGGCGCAGGCGCGGTACGCGCTGGCGGTGATGGACGGGCTGGGTTGGAAGCACACGCCGGCCCACGTGGTGGGCTACTCGCTGGGCGGGGGGACGGCGCTGGAGATCGTCGACATCGCGCCGGATCGCGTGGCGAGCGTGACGCTGCTGGCGGGGATCGGCATCCAGGAGGGTGAGGGCAGCGGGGACTACCACTTCGAGCACCTCAAGTACAACGTCGGCTACGGGTTGTTCATGGTGGGAGCCGAGGCCGTGCCGCACTTCGGCCTGCTCGGCAAGCGGTCGTTCCGTCACGGAACGCTGCGCAGTTTTATGGACACCGATCAGCGCCCGCTGCGTGTGATTCTCGAGAAGATGAACGAGCAGAAGACGCCGCTGCTGATCGTGCACGGCGATCGCGATCCCTTGGTGCCGGCCGACACGGCGCGGTCGCATCACAATCTCGTGGAGCACTCGGAGCTGGTGATGATCGACTACGGCGAGAGCCCGATGGCGCATCACGGCATGCTGTTCAGCAAAGAAGGCTCGCATCGAACCGCCGAGGTGATCAATGATTTTATTGCGCGCGTCAAGTCACTGGAGACGCGTTTTGAGCCGACGCGGCGGACGGTCGATTTGCAAGCCGGCGAGGTGGTGGAACACGAATCGCCGCTGCCGTTTGGGTGGGACCTGAAGCGCGGGATGAGCCCGTGGCATCAGATCGTTGTGATCGTCGTGGGCACTTACGTGCTGGAAGACCCGACGACGGTCTTCACGGGGCTGATGATCGAGGCGGGGCAGGTGGACATCTTCGTGGGCGTGTTTGCGGTTTTCATCGGAATCTTCACCGGCGACCTGGGGTTGTACCTGATCGGCGCGGTGGTGGGGCGACGGGCGCTGGCGTGGAAACCGCTGGCCAAGCGGCTGCCGGTGCGCCACGTCGAACGGCTGGGCGGCTGGTTCGATCGACACGGGTTCAAGGCGGTGCTGGCGTCGCGTTTCATCCCCGGTTCGCGTTTCCCGCTGTACATCTCGGCCGGCTCGCTGGGGATCAAGCCGATCCGTTTTGCGCTGTGGACGGCGGTGGCGGTGGCGATCTGGGCGGTGGTGATGACGTCGATCGTGGTGGGCCTGAGCGACGAGATCATGCAGCCGATCAAGCGGCTGACGGGAGGCAGGGTGTGGCTGGCGTGGGTGGTGGCGATCGTCGTGCTGGTGATGGTGATGCGGACGATCGCGGAGATGTTGACGTCGATCGGTCGGGCGCGGCTGAAGGCGTTCGTGTCGCGCTTCTGGCAGCACGAGTTCTGGTCGGCGTGGGTCTTCTACGCGCCGCTGGTGCCGTGGGTCGCGATGTTGATGGCGCGGTACGGGCGCTTCGAGACGATGACCGCGGTGAACCCCGCGATGCCGCACAGCGGCTTTGTCGGTGAATCGAAGTACGACATCCTCTCGGCGCTGCCGGAGGACTCGATTATACCCACGGTGCTGATCGAGCCGGGCACGCTCGACGGGCGCCTGGCGCAGCTGCAGAGCGAGATGACGCAGCGCGGGTGGTCCTGGCCCTTGGTCCTCAAGCCGAACGAGGGGCAGCGCGGCTTTGCGGTTCAGAAGATCGCCGGCGTGGACGATGCGGTGGACTACTTCCGCCAGGTGCCGATCCCGATCATCGCACAGATCTACCACCCGGGCCCTTACGAAGCGGGCATCTTCTACTACCGCATGCCCGGCGAAGAGACGGGTCACATCTACTCGATCACCGACAAGCAGCGGCAAACACTTGTCGGCGACGGCAAGCATTCGCTGGAGCAGCTGATCTACCGCGACAGGCGACTGCGGATGCAGGCGGACCTGTTCCTGCAACGATTCGGTGACGATCGCGATCGCGTGCTCGATGCGGGCGAGGAGCTGGTGATGAGCGTGGCGATGAACCACGCGCAGGGCGCGATCTTCCGTGACGGGGCGCACCTGATCACTCCGGCGCTGGAGCGACGCGTCGACGCGATCGCGCGACACTACGAAGGGTTCTACTTCGGCCGATTCGACGTGCGGTACACCGATGCGGATCGGCTGCGTGCCGGTGAAGATTTCCACATCGTGGAACTCAACGGCGTGATGAGCGAGTCGACCAACCTGTACGACCCGAAGCGCTCGGTATTCTGGGCCTACGGGGTGTTGTTCAGGCAGTGGGCGATCGCGTTCCGGATCGGCAGGGAGAACCGCCGGCGTGGCGCGGAGATCACGCCCCTGTTCAAGCTGTTTGGGGCGATCCGGGCCCATTACAAGCGGCGCGACTTTCGGGTGGTCTCGGATTAACGGGTGTGACGAAAACGGGGCCCGGTTTTTGCTAGCGGGCGGGTGTGGACCTACAATGGGACTTGTAGGGATACACACGCCGACCGAACACAGGTATCTGTCCTGAAAGGACATGCAGGCACACATGAGCATGGAATCGCCGCCCACCGAAAAGGCCAGCTTTCGTCACTTTTTCTTCCGTGGCCTGGGGATTCTCCTGCCCACGGTGCTGACGATCTGGCTGGTCGTGATCGCCTACAACTTCGTGGACACGCGGATCGCCCAGCACATCAACACCGGTGTGCGGCTGCTGATCATCCAGACCTCGCCCTGGCCGGTCGCCTCGGAAGAGGACTTTGCTCACATCAGCAACAAGCTGGACAAGGGGACGCTGTCCGAGGACGAATCGCTGACCAGCGAGCGCGTGCGCAAGCTCGAAGCGCAGTGGGCGGCGGAGAAGAAGCAGCTGGCTCCGGGCGTGAACGAGGACGCGGCGCGGCTCGCTTTCGTGCATGACAACCTGACGTTTGTGGCGCGGCGGTATCATCTGCAGAACACGTGGAACAGCGTGAAGCTGGGCGACTGGGCGGTACTCAACCTGGTCGGCCTGTTCATCGCCTTGTTCCTGATCTACCTGATCGGTCGGTTGCTGGGTGGTTACATCGGTCGGCGGATGTACGAGCAGGGCGAGCGGATGCTGCTGCGTGTTCCGATCTTCAAGCAGGTGTACCCGTACGTGAAACAGGTGACCGACTTCTTCGTCGGTGACAAGGACGACAAGATCCAGTTCAGCAAGGTCGTGGCGGTGCAGTACCCGCGCAAGGGGCTGTGGTCGCTGGGCCTGATGACCGGCGAGACGATGCAGACGATTCAGGACTCGGCGGGCACGGATTGTTACACGGTTTTCATCCCGTCGAGCCCGACGCCGTTCACCGGTTACGTGATCACCGTGCCGGCGGACGACACGATCGAGCTGGCGATCACGATCGACGACGCGCTGCGATTCTGTGTCAGCGGCGGCGTGATCGTGCCGGATTCGCAATTGATACACCCCCAATCGGACCAGCCGGTCCTGCCGGGCATGGAACCCGATCCGTCGCCAATGGAAACTGGCGAAGCGGCGGTAAAGAACTGATAATACGCGTATGAGTTTTGGAGGAACGCAATGCAATTCAAGATGAGCGGCAAGCACCTGGACATCACCCCTGCGATTGAGGATTACACGCGTTCAAAGACAGACAAGCTCCACCGATACTGGGACCGGATCCAGGCGATCACCGCGGTGATCGATCAGCACGACCGCGAGGTGGAGATCGAGTTGATTGTTGACATCGAGCACAACAAGCCGATCATCGCGAAGGCCACGGGCGAGGACCTGTACGCCTGTATCGACACGGCGGTGGACAAGGCCGAGCGACAGCTGACGGACCTGAAAGACCGGCTGCGCAACCGCAAGCACATCGCCTGACCCCAGGGCGAGACCCGAGATAGATCGCATTGGCGAGGACAACCGAATGAAGCTGGCTGATTTCGTACTGACCGAGGCCCTCGTGCCTCAACTGCAAACCACCGATCGCGACGAGGTGATCATCACACTGGTCGACTCGATCATCGAAGCGGGCGGTGTCGACGCGTCGCTCCGTGACGAGCTGGTCAAGTCGATCCTGGACCGTGAGAACAAGGGCTCGACGGGCTTCGGCAAGGGCGTGGCGGTGCCGCACGTGAAGCACACGAAGATCGAGAAGATGGTCGCGACGATCGGCGTCAGCCCGTCGGGCGTGGACTTCAACGCGCTGGACAAGCAGCCGGTCTTCTCCGTGGTGCTGCTGATGAGCCCGGAGGATCGGCCGGAGGATCACCTGCAGGCGATGGAGAACGTGTTCCGCAATCTTCAGAACGACACGTTCCGCAAGTTCCTTCGTCAGGCGACGACCGCCAAGGACATCGAAGAACTGATCACGGAGGCCGACAACCACCAGTTGGCCGGTTGACGCCCGATTTGCCCCCAACCCGCAGGAGGTCGCGACGCGGCGAATCGCAGCCGGCCGCCGTGTTATTTTTGGACCGCTACGCCCGATGCAAGACTCGCAACGCTGTCAAACCACGGTCACGATCATGAACCGACTGGGCATGCACGCCCGGCCGGCGATGGCGTTTGTCGACTTGGCCAACCGCTACGCGTCGACGGTGACCGTCCGCAAGAACGAGCAGTCGGTCGACGGCAAGTCGATCATGCAGATGATGATGCTGGCGGCGGTGAAGGGCACGGAGTTGGAGATCGAGGTGCAGGGCCCGGACGCCGAGGACGCGATCGGCGCGCTGGAGGGCCTGGTGGGCCGGGGATTCGACGAGGACTGACCGGGGGCGATCCGCAGCGCGTGAGGTCGGGGCTCAGGTCAGTTCGTTTTTGAACAGCTCGATGGATTCGCCGTCGGGGCCGTTGAAGAAGCAGATACGGATGGGCACGGGGTTGGGGCCGAGCGTGGTGTCGATGTCGATATCGGTCGGCTCCATGGTGACCTCGCAACCGGTGTCGCGGGCGCGCTGCAGCACGCCGTCGGGATCGTCGGTGCGCAGGGCGAAGTGGATGATCTGCTGGTTGGGATCGGGCGCGGGTGCGGAGGGTTTCTCGAATATCTCGAGGTAGTTGCCGTCGCCGACGTCGAGCATGGTGGCGCGCAGGCCCTCGTGCAGCCAGGCGATCTTTGGGGTAAAGCCGAGCACGTCGGTGTAGAAGGCGTGGGACTTGTCGTAGTCGCGCGCGTGGATGGCGACGTGGTGGAAGCCGGTGATCATCTTGTTTGCTCCGGTGTCAGGGCTTGCCGTGCCTGGCGATGAAGATGTCCAGGTCGTCGTAGCCCGGCGGAAGTTTTGCCTGTTCGGCGATGAGGACGGGGATGCCGTCGCGAATGGGGTATCGCAGGCCGCCGATGGTGGCGATCAGTTCGTTGCCCTGTTGGGTGAGAGGTGAGTGGGTGACGGGGCAGACGAGGCAGTCGAGAACTTGTGGATCGAGTGTGAAGCCGGAATCTTCGTTGGACATTATGTTTTGACCCTCTTGATGTGCGCACCGAGATCGTTGAGTCGGTGCTCGATTTGTTCGTAACCACGGTCCAGGTGGTAGACACGGTTGACGGTGGTGCTGCCGGTGGCGGCGAGGCCGGCGATGACCAGGCCGGCCGAGGCGCGCAGGTCG
>JANQJT010000200.1 GCA_028281485.1 Phycisphaeraceae bacterium | reverse complement strand
GCCTACACCGCGGATCGCACCGCATTGGCGCGCAACCGATTCGATCCCGCCAGGTCGAACCACTCTGCGAACCGCTCCGGCAGACCCCCGCTCGCCAGCTCGCGTAACCGATCCGCCAGGTAGAACACCTCCAGCATCAGCGGCACGTGGAGATCGCTATCCAGAATCGCCCGCCCCAGCGCCGGCCAGTTCGTCTCGCCGTCGCCCGGCATCAGGTGGCTGTCGGTCACCGCGTCGTTGTCGTGGATGTGCAAGTAGTCCACCACGTCCGCCACCTCCGTCAGACGGTCCTCGACCGTACCGGTCATCAGCGCGTGACCCGTGTCGAAACACATCCGCAGGTATGGCGAATCGATCTGGCGTATCCACCGGGCCAACCGGATCGGGTCTTCGCCGATCCAGTAGTCGGCCGTGATGTTCTCCATCAGGTACACCACGCCCAATTCCTCGCCCGTGCGCGCCAGCCGCTCCATGGACTTCATCAGCGGCTTCTCACGCTCGGCGCGGTCGGCGTCCGTGACCGTCACGTTAGCCCCCGCCGGCGCCGCGGGGTGCACCACCACCATCGGCCCGCCCAGCTCCAAAGACAGCTCCCCCTCGCGACGATACACGTCCATCACGCGCGCCCGCTCCGTCTCGTCCGGGCTCGACGGATCGTATTTCGGGCCGAACACCCCGTGGATCGAATCGATCGGCAGGTGCGCCTCGGTCGTGATCTCGATCGCCTCGCGCACCGTCGGCGGGTTCTCTTCGTTGCGGTAGAACTGACACGACACGCACCCCAACGCGCGATACAACGCCAGGATGACCGGCGGATTGAAATCACTGAATCCGAACGCCGCGGTCGTTGCCAGCTGTGGCATGGCCCAAACCCTTCTCGATCGATCGGCGGCGAATCTGCCGCGCTGCGATCTAAAGACATCCCCCAAGAAACACCGCGTGCCGACCCCGACACCGATGCTCAACCTCCGGTCAGTCGCCGACGCACAAACTCCGCCCGGAACTCGCGACGCTGCTCGCCGTCGAGCCGCCCGCCCGCGATTCTCTGCAGGTGTGCCGGTTGCGTCAAGAGAATCAGCTCATTGATCAATCCCAGCTCGATATCGGCGATTCGCCCCATCGAAACACCCAGCCGCAGGTGGCTCAGCAGCGCCAGCGCCTCGCTGCTCGACAGCAGCCTCGCACTGGTCAGCACGCCCTGGGCCCGGTGGATTCGGTCGTCCAGCAGGTACGTCCGCCGGTCCGCCATCGCCTGCCGCGCCGCGTGTTCGTACTCGATCACCTTCGGGATGATCTCTCGCTGGAAATCGGCCAGCATCTCCTGCTCGGTTCGGCCCAGCGTCGTCTGGTTGGATATCTGGTACAGGTCGCCCGTCGCTTCCGTCCCCTCGCCGTGGAACCCGCGCACCGCCAGGTGCATGTCGTTGGCGGCCTGCTTGACCTTCTCGATCTCGCCGGTCATCACCAGCGCCGGCAGGTGCAGCATGACCGAAATGCGGATGCCGCTGCCCACGTTCGTCGGGCAGGCCGTGAGGTAGCCGAACCGGCTGGAGTACGCGTAGCCGGCGCGCTGTTCCAAAAGGTCGTCGATCTGGTTGGCGTGTGCGAAACCGTCGTCGAGCTGCATCCCGCTGCGCAACACGCCGATGCGCAGGTGATCCTCTTCGTTGACCATCACCGAGACCGACTCGTCCAGCGCGATCGCCACGCCGCGCGGCTCGCCGCCCTTGGCGTGCTGACGACTGATCAGGTGGCGCTCGACCAATATCTGTCGATCCATCTCCGAGCTGTCCGGCAGGTCAACCCACAGCATCGACTCGGCGATGCCGCTGTCCATCAGGTGATCGCGACAGGCGCAGGCGATCTCACGCCGCTGCGTCGCGCTGGTCTTCGATAAGAAAGGGAACCCCGCCAGGTTGCGCGCCAGGCGTACCCGGCTCGACATCACCACATCGCTGAAAGGCCCGTCGCCTTTCATCCAGTCGCTGGCACGATCCGTGTGCTCGGGCATACTCACGTGTCGTCTTGCTCCAGGTGATCCACCTCGTCACGCAGCGCCGCCGCACGCTCGTACTGCTCCGCGGCCACCGCCTGGTCCAGCTCACGCCGCAGCTGCATCAGCCGCTGCTGTCGCAACTCGCCCGCCCCCGCACACCGCGGCGCCTTGCCCACGTGCTGGTTCGATCCCTCGTGCGCCCGCTCCAACAGCGGCATCAGCTGGTCGGCAAACACCCGGTAGCACCCCGGGCAGCCCAGCAGCCCGCGCTTGCGGAACTGGTCCCACGTCAGCCCACACGACTCACACGCCTGGCGCTCGACCGTCTCGGCCTCGCCCGTCTGTTTCATCACAAACTTCTCGAGCAGATCGTTGATCGGCGCCGCGGTCATCTTGACCGTCACACCCTCCTCCACCGCGTGCTTCTCGCACAGGTGCTTCTCGATCTTCTTGCCGTTGACAATCTCGATCAGGTGCACGGTCGCGGGTTGGTCACACTTGTCACACTTCATACGGATTCCTCGGATTCTATGATTCTAGGAATCGGCCAAAAGGCAATCAACGATCCAAACATGCCCCGCCGGCGCTTAAACGCAAGAAAAAACCCCCGAATCATCGGGGGCTGTGCTCAAACAGGGGATCCAGGATTCGAACCTGGACTAAAGGTACCAGAAACCTTCGTGCTACCGTTACACCAATCCCCTTCCGGTGGGGCTAAGCGCATATCGGCTATTTCGGGCCGATTCCTGATTGCTTACGCCGAGGCCTTCAGCGCGTTCAGACGCTTGGCCAGGCGGCTCTTGCGACGCGCCGCTGTACGCTTGTGGATCGTGCCCTTGGCCGCGATCTTGTCCAGCGTCTTGGTCGCTTCCTGGAAGCTGGTCTCGGCCGCGGAAACGTCGCCGTCGTGGACCTTGTCCAGGAAGGTCTTGACCGAGCCCTTGATCCGGCGCTTGCGCCAGTTGTTCAGCTTGTTACGCTTCGCGTTTTGGCGGATGCGCTTCTTGGCAGATAGTGAGTGAGCCATATCTCGTGTAGTCCTACTGTGTTACGCCTGTCTGCTTCCACCCGATCGCGGATGGAAACGGCGCATTATCGCGATCGTCGCAGCAAAATCAAGCCGCCCCGCTCTCGACGCCTCAATCCGCTCCGCCCTCCTCGATCCGGTCGATCTCGGATTCAAATGCGCCGTCCGCCAGGCGCGTCCTCACACGATCACCGGCCCCCAACCCCTCGATCGAGGTCAGCAATCGCCCTTCTAAGTCCGTCGTGAAGCTGTAGCCCCGCTCCAGCACGCGACGCGGCCCGATCGCCCCCAACTGCTTGGCCATCGCCTCCAACGCCTCACACCGTCGCCGCCACGCCGCCTTGAGCACCGAATCCAGGCGGACCTGTGTCGACTCGGTCTGTTTCTGAGCCTGGCCCAGCCGGCCTTTCAGCAGCGCCCCAAGGTGCTGTTGGATGTGCGCCAGATCGCGACGCTTCAGGTCGATCACGCCCGTCGGGCTGCGGAAGACCTCCATGCGTTCGATCGCCGTGAGTTTTAGCTGCGCGTGCTCGGCCCGTCGTTTCATCCCCCCGAGCAGCCGACTGTCCAACTGTTCAACCCGCTCGGCTTCGACCGCGCCATCCGGCACGACCGCCACCGCCGCCTGCGTCGGCGTCGAGCAGCGCAGGTCCCCCACCAGCTCCGCGATCGTCAGGTCCGTCTCGTGCCCGATCGCCGCCACCACCGGCACGCGGCAATCGTGAATCGCCTCGGCCACCACCATCTCGTTAAACGCCCACAGGTCTTCCATGCTCCCGCCGCCGCGCGTGACAACGATCGCGTCGATCCCCAACGCCTCGCGATTCGCGTCCAGCGCACGAATCGCCGCGGCAATCTCGTCTTTCGCCCCCTCGCCCTGCACGCGCACATCCACCACACTCAGCCGGCACCCCGCCCATCGCTGCCGCGCGGTCTTGATCACGTCCTGCACCGCCGCGCCGGTCGCGCTGGTCACCACCGCCACGTGCTGCGCGAACGCCGGCAGCGGCCGCTTGATCTCCTGGGCAAACCACCCCTTCTCGCGCAGCGCGTCGCACATCTGCTGAAACCGCAGCTCCAGTGCCCCCGCCCCCACCGGGTCCAGCCGATCCACGTACAGCTGCAACCGACCCTGCGGCCCGAAGTAATCCAACCGCCCCGTCGCGATCACGCTCAACCCCCGCTCGGGCGCAAACGACACCTTCTTCGCCGCGCTCGACCACATCACGCAGCTGAGCACGTCCGACTCGTCCTTCAACGAGAAGTACCAGTGCCCGCGATCGTTGAAGTTGCTGATCTCGCCGACCACGCGCAGCGGCCGCTCGGTGTGCGCTTCCAGCACCGCCTTGATCTTCGCGGTGACCTCGCTGACGGTCAGCGCATCCTCAGCCGGGTCCCGCCGGGCCCGCTCGCGCCGGGCGGGCTTGGGCTTGTCGGGGGTCTTGATCTTGTCCGGATCGAAGGGCAGATACCCGTCCATCACCGCCTCCCCGCCGATCTTGGCTCGCTTGCACCCATGGGCCCATTAAATCACCGGTCCTCGCTGGCGGCAATCGCGTAAAACCACCCCAATCGCCGTTTGCATCTGATTGGGCCGCTTTCTACAATACGCGACTCGATTGCGCCAAACAGGAGGCCCGGCCATGCCGAAGGTCAAGAGTCATAAAGGTTTAGCAAAGCGTGTCCGCGTCACCGGCACCGGCAAGGTCAAGCACAAGCGCTCCGGCCGCAGCCACCTCAACAGCGGCATGACCGGTGAGCAGAAGCGCAAGAAGGGCAACGCCAAGGTCGTTCACGCGACCGTTGCCAAGAAGCTGGAAGCATCGCTGCACCAGCGTCTTCGTGGCGCCTAAACGCCGCGACCGACGGGTCAGCATCTGATTTGATTCGATAAAACGCTGCGAGCCGGGAACGAGCAAGCCCCGAGACGATTCGGGCCCCGTCTTCGCGCCAAGGAGATTCGACATGCCTCGCGCACGCAAGGGCGCCGCCCGCCGCCAATCCAAAGTCCGTGTCCTCAAGTCCGCCAAGGGTTACCGCGGCTCACGCTCACGCCAGTGGCGTCGCGTGCAGGAAGCCGTCACCCGCGCCGGCCAGTTCGCCTACCGCGACCGCCGCAACCGCAAGCGCGAGTTCCGTCGCCTGTGGATCACCCGCATCACCGCTGCCTGCCGCATGCGTGACTTCCGCTACAGCCAACTCATCAACGGCCTGACGCTGGCCGAGGTCCGTCTGAATCGCAAGATGCTCTCCGAGATCGCGATTCACGATCCGGCCACCTTCGACGCCATCGTCAAGATCGCCCAGGACGCGATCGCCAACAATACCCAAGCCGCCGCGTAAGTTCTTTTCCAGAGGGTCGGCCATGACGCAGTCCAGCCCCCAGACCGACGCACCCCAGACCCCCACCCCCGACCCGTCTCGACGGGTCTGGTTCAACGGTGAACTGATCCCCGCTGATCAGGCGAAGGTCTCGGTCTTCGACCACGGCCTGCTCTACGGCGACGGCGTCTTCGAGGGCATCCGTGCCTACAACGGACGCGTGCTCAAGCTCCGCACCCACCTGGTCCGCCTCTACGAGTCGGCCGCGGCCATCCAACTGGAAATCCCCTACACCCTCGACGAGCTGACCCAGGCCACGCACGACGCGCTCGAAGCCAACGGCCTGACCGACGCCTACATCCGACTCTGCGTCACCCGCGGCATCGGCACCCTCGGGCTCAACCCCTACCTCTGCGACCGCGCCACCACCTTCATCATCGCCGACTCGATCACCCTCTACCCCGCCGAGATGTACGCCAACGGGCTGAGCATCGTCACCGCCACCACCATCCGCAATCACCCCAAGGCCCTTGATCCCAGGATCAAGAGCATGAACTACCTGAACAACATCCTCGCGAAGGTCGAGGGCATCAAGGCCGGCTGCATGGAAACCCTCATGCTCAATCACGAGGGCAACGTCTCGGAGTGCACCGGCGACAACATCTTCATCGTCTCCGAAGGCAAGCTGCTCACGCCGCCGCTGTCGGCCGGGTGTCTGGCCGGTGTCACGCGCAACCTGGTCCTCGAGCTCGCCCAGCAGGCGGGCATCGAAACCCGTGAAACCGACATGACCACCGCGGACGTCTACAACGCCGACGAGTGCTTCCTCACCGGCACCGCCGCCGAGGTCATCCCCGTGACAAACATCGACGGCAAGCCCATCGCCGACGCCAAGCCCGGCCCCGTCACCCGGCAGCTGCTCGACGCATTCCACCGCGTCGTCGCCGACGCCCCCGAAGACTAAGCCCAAGGGATTCACCCCATGAAGGTTCTCCTCACCGGCGCCGCCGGACGACTGGGCAGACCCACCATCCAGGCGCTGATCAACCGCAAGCACCGCGTCGTCGCCACCGATCGCATCTACCGCAAGACCCTCGGCAACGAGTACGTCGTCGCCGACCTGACCGACCTGGACAAGGCCTACGCCCTGCTCCAGAGCGTCGACGCCGTGGTCCACCTCGCCAACCACCCCCACGCCACCGACCCCGACCTGTGCGCGACCTATCACAACAACACCACCGTCAACGCCAACATCACCCAGGCCGCCGCCGAACTCGGCCTCAAGCGCATCGTCTACGCCTCCAGCATCACCGTCGCCACCGGCCACCGCCTTGCCGGCCCTACACAAACCCCCAGCGCCCTGCCCTACCTCCCCCTCGACGGCGCCATGCCCCCCAACCCCGCCACGCCCTACGCCCTCAGCAAGCTCGCCGGCGAACAGGCCCTGGAGATGGTTTGTAAGCACCGCGGCATGACCGGCATCGCCCTGCGTCTGCCCTACCTGGTCGGCGATGACCAGCTCGCCGCCATGAAGCAGGCCCGGTTCGACACGCCCCCTCCGGGCACGCCCCTCGACGAGGGATTCAGCTACCTGACCTATGCCGACGCCGCGGCGCTGATGGCCGCCTGCCTCGAAGCCAAGCTCACCGGCTACCGGTGCTACCTGCCGGCCACGACCGACAACTTCATGAAGCTCCCCGTCGACAAGATCGTCACCGACTACTTCGGCGGCGTCCCCCTCAACGGCTCTCTGCCTGCCCAAAGCCTTGTCGACATCTCACGGGTCACCGCCGACACCGGCTGGCAACCAAAAAGCACGATCGTGTGATCGTGCCGGGACGGGGAATCGGGTTTCTCTCACATCACCCGAATCAGGCAAACGCCTTGCGAAGACTGTTCGCTTGCCCTAAACCCCGTTAGTTAATCGCTAAATCAGCTAACTTCCCAGTGGGTTTAATTTGTTAAATGCTTCTGCAATGGATCACCGACCCATAAACATATTCAAATAGAACGTTGTATCGAGGCACGAACGATTACAGGCGATCGATCGATCAATCACTCAGGGTCTCACGCAGCTAAGTCCCTGTCGCGCAGGCGGTTCGGCGAACTCGCCGAATCATCGCGCCACACGCTGTGGCTGATCGCA
>JANQJT010000151.1 GCA_028281485.1 Phycisphaeraceae bacterium | reverse complement strand
CGACCTGGGTCTGGGCGGCGAGCAGGCGACGGCCAGCGTGCCGGAGCCGGCCAGCTTGATGCTGCTGGGCCTCGGCGGGATCGCCCTGATGCGGCGGCGTCGCAAGTAAGTCACGACCGACAAGGTCGAATCCTATGAACCCCATCGCCCCGGCCATCTGGCCGGGGCGATATCGTCAACGACAAAAGTCGCTTTGTGATTGCGAGATAAAGAAGCGAGCATGTCCCGACAAACGATCATTTGTTGTCTGGTGTTGGCAGTCCATTCACTGATATGGGCGGACGTTGTTCGGGCGAGGCCCAACATTCTTTTCATTCTTTCAGATGATGTCGGCGTAGGTGATCTGGGAGTAACGGGGCAGTTGGATCGTGCGGTACAGGGGCTGCCTGCGATTTCAACCCCGAATATCGACAGCCTCGCAAGCAACGGCATTCGGTTTTCCCAGATGTATGCGGGTGCGCCGATGTGTAAGCCGTCGCGTTCGGTCATGCTGACGGGTTATCACCAGGGGCACACGATCGTTGACAGGAACTCGGGGACCTCGAACTCCATGCGGCCGGGCGTAGAGGATCTGACGTACGGGCAGGTTGCGCAGGCCTCGGGCTACCGGACGGGCTACTTCGGCAAGATGCACATGGGGGGTGTGGTCGGATGGCAGAGCGCGATCAACGGTAATCCTTTATCGATTCCGACCCTGAAGGGTTTCGATGACGTGCTTCTCAGCGATGGGTACACCGGTCCTAACCAGTGGGTCTCCGATGGGGTCGGGGGCATGATCAATCGGTTCAATACGGACGGGCACTACAACCAGGTGGACGTTACCGATGCCGCGATCCAAACGATCGCCGATAGCGCCGCGTCGGATACGCCGTTCCTTGTCACCACGTCGTACTACGGTGTCCACACCAATGTCAACCTTGTGCCTCAGCCGCACGACTACTCTGCTGAATCGTGGTCGGGTGTTGAGAAGAATTACGCGGCGACCCTGACGTTCCTGGACGGTGAGGTCGGTCGCCTGCTCGCGGCGTTGGACGATCCCAACGGCGACGGCGATCACGGCGACAGCCAACTCGACAAGACCATCATCGTCTTCGGATCGGACAACGGCAATCAGAAGCGACAGGGTCATACACAGAGTTTTTTTGGGAGCACCTACGATATTGATCGGGACGCGACCCTGAGAGGGGTGAAGTTCAATGTTTACGAGGGCGGTATCCGTACGCCCTTCATCGTTCAGTGGGGGGATGTGATCAAACCGGGCGCGGTGAATGAGCCGGGGGATATCAATTCATCGTTCGTTGGTACGTATGCCGACCTGCTGCCCACGTTTGCCGAGGCTACGGGTGGTGCGTCTCCGATGGGCATTGACGGTGTCTCGTTTCTGTCGGAGCTGACGGACGGATCGGGGGCGGCGCGCCCGGCTGATTATCACGTCTTTGGCACGAACAGCAATGAAGGTGAATCCAAGGGGTGGGCGATCCGCATGGGTGACTGGAAGGTGGTCTATCGTGAGACGGGTCAGAGCTATGAGCTCTATGACCTGGCCAGCGATCCGTCGGAAACTACGAATCGGGCCTCTGATCGTCCGGAGATCGTGACGGCGATGGAGCGTATCGCCCGAGCCGAGGGGGCTTACGACATGACCGGCGCCAATGCCTATTTCGTGCAGTACAAGGGCTGGGCGCCGGCTGGAGGTTCGGATGATTTCAATGCCGCGGGCAATTGGTCGGGCGGTTCGCCGACGCAAAATGCTGACGGTACGGGCGATCCCGCGATCAACTACAGCACCGGCCCGATGGATAACTGGGTGGCTACCGTGGTCAACGAAGCACCCGTCGCCGACAACGGCGAGGTGGTGTTTGTCACAGATGATGTCGAGGTGCTTGCGCTGCAGGTCGATGGGGCTGCGAGCCGGATGACGGTTAACGTGGATCGTCACCACGTGCTTGGGGCACGTAACGGGCTACGGATCGGTACGAGCGGTCGGGTCAATCTCGATGACGCGACGGTCAAGACCATGCGCACTGTCGATATTCAGAGTGATGGAAGGCTGAGTGGGCACGGCGTTGTGACGGGGAACCAGGATCTGGTCGCAGGGATCGCGGAGTTTGAGGGTCGGGGTTTGCTCGAGCCGCACGTGATCAATCACGGCACGGTTGAGCCGGGGCGTCCCGGTGACCTGCCCGCCGCCGCGCCTCCCGACCCCGATCCCGCGTTCACCGTGATCGATATCAACAACGGGGATTTCGAACAGCCCGTGTATTCCGGCTCTCCGGGGATTGCGTCGACCAATGTGATTGGGTGGGACGAAGAATCGCCTAGTCACTCGAGCATCGATGATCAGGTCGGGAGCCTTGCGCCCGGCGATTTCACGCAGACCGGGCGATTGCATGACAACGTAGCCGCGGCGATCCATCAGGACCTTGGGTATCGGTGGTCACTGGGTGAGACGTTGACGCTGTCGTTTGATGCGTGGGAGGCGGGATGGAAGATCGGTGTTGCGGGTGATGCGGTGGTGTTTGAGCTGCGCGAGGTCGGCGGTGCCCTGCTGTGGGATTCCGGTGTGATCGATCTCGACGGTACACTGGCCGGCTCATCGGGAAGCGTGATCGCAGGAGCGGTGGGTAGCTTTCACACATTCGATATCGATACCGACCTCTTCGCCGTGGGCACGCCCGGATCGGAACTCAGTCTGCGCGTCGCGTACGGCGGTGGGGTTGCGTGGTTCGACGACATCACACTCGTCAGTGACCGGGTTGAATCGCAACCGAATGTCGACTTGGATGCAACCGGAATCCTGGCGATTGAGGGGCGGTATACACAGGGGGACGATGGTGTGCTGGCGATCGACGTGGGCGGGACGGATAACAGCGAGCCGTTGGACGCGAGCTACGATCGGGTTGCGGTCACGCGCGACGCGACGCTGGCGGGCGGTTTGGACGTGGCACTGATAGGTGGCTTCGTCCCGGTGCTGGGAGACGCGTTCGTCGTACTGACGAGTGACGGGATCACGGGCACGTTTGATAACGCCCAGATGAACGTCGCGCCGCTGGCGGATGTCGGTGGTAAGGAAGTGGCGCTGGCGGTGTTGTATGTCGACAGCGGCACGGACGGGGATCCGGACCCGGACGATGTGCGCGTCATGGCGACCTATCGGGGCGATGCCAACGGCGATGGGATCGTGAATCCGACGGACCTGGCGGCGCTGACGCTCGGCTGGCTTGACGGCGATGCGACCTGGCAGGGGGGCGATTTCAACTATGACGGGATCGTCAACCCGACCGATCTGGCGGTGCTGACCCTCAATTGGCTGGAACAAATCCCGGGTGGGGGAGGGGGCATTCCCGAGCCGGCGAGTGTCGTATTGCTGTTTTGTGGTGGATGCGGCTGTATGAGTCGGCGTCGGTGGTTTGGAGGCCGCGGTGGAAAACAGAAAAATCATTGCGAGTGAATGTTAAGAAGTGCGAGGAAAAGTGGAATACCAGCGTGAGTGGTGCTCGAAAACGAGGTTGCCGCTTCGGATAAACATCAGGTGTTGATGTGACACGGCGTCGTGTTGCACACAGGAGATAGTCGAAGATGCATATCAGCCGTTTTGTAAGTCGTGCGATCCTGGCCATGATGGTGCTGGCCCTGCCGGTCTTGCCGCTGTCCAGCGCCGAGGCGCAGACGTGGACGTTTATCAGTTCGCCGGACATGTTCAACTCGGACGTGGGCGACCTGTCCGGTGGAACGGATGCGGCGGTCGCGGCGCATTACGACGCGTCGTATGCCTCGAACCTGGTGCAGGCGGCGGGTTGGCCGACGGCTTCGAGCGGCAAGAACGGGCTGACCGCCGATATGGCGGCCACGTACAACCAGCTCGTCCAGGAGATGGTGGCCAACGCCGGGGGCAATCCGGAGGCCTTCCTGTCCGCCGGCGACCTGCTGAACGGGCGGTGGTTCAACAACGCGACGGCGAACATGTTTGATCCCGGCGGCACGACGGCGGGCAAGCTGGATAACGCCGCGGACGTCTACTTCTCCTGGTACCGGGAGCTGTTTCGGCAGAACGGTGTGGATACCGTGATCGGCGCGATCGGCGATCACGACATCGGCGATAACAACTGGGGGACCGGTTCGACCAAGGCCAACCATGTCGACACGATGAAGGCGGCGTTCGGTCGGAACATGGTCGATCCGCTCGGTCTGCCGGCCACGTGGAACGGCGTCAGCAGCACGGCCCCGCAGAACGGCGTCAGCGAATACGACGAGGGCTCGTTCGCCATGCAGGTGAACAACACTCTCTTCGTGACGGTGGACGTGTTTGAGTATGACGGGGCGGGCACGAATCAGCACTACCGTTACGGGGCGGTCGACGCGGACGTATCGGGTACGGTGGGCGACGTGAACTCGCACCTGGGTTGGTTGGATGCGATCCTCACCGCGGCCGACGCCGACCCGACGGTCGATCACGTGATCCTGCAGGGGCACGCGCCGGCGCTGACTGGTGTGCGGAAGCAGGCATCGAGCGGGATGATGATGCGCGATCGAGATGACGGTGCTTTCTGGCAGGTGCTGCAGGGTCACAGCCACGATAACGGTGGCAAGGTGCGCATGTACTTCGCAGGCGAGGTTCACACGGCGACTGCCTCGAAGGATTCGGAGAGTGACATTGTCCAACTTGTGCACGGCAATCCTCCGCTGGGCGGCGGCAGTGGGAATTACGTGGTCTTTACCGTCGACGAGGACTCCATCACCGCTGAGCTCTACCAGTTCGATCTGCAAAGCACGAGCGGGTCGACTTACTGGCAGTCCAGCAAGGCAAACTCGACGGCGCCAGACTCGATGACGCCGGGCGTGCTCACCGGCACGCTTACGATCGACACCTCCGGGGCCGAAACCGCCTACGAGACGACCGGTTGGCTGGACCTGGTTAATCCGCGCGGCGTGCTGCTGAACTACGGATTCGATCACACCAGCGTCAACGGCCGACACGGTAACACCGGTTCGCTTGGCGACCTGTGGTACGACGCCAACGAGAACGGCAATCCGACCGTTGTGGCTGGGAAGTTCGGTAACGCCATGAGTTTCGATAACGACGGTGATTTCCTGAAGACCGCTGGCGGTCTGGCGCCGGTGACCGAGGGACGGGAGCGTTCGGTTACCGGATGGTTCAAGTCCGGCTGGGCGTCATCCTCGACCGCTGAGTGGGACACGATCCTCGGTTACGGCCAAGACAACAGCAACAACGGCGAGTTCAACGTTCGTTTCGCCAACGGTACGATCCACCTGCACATCGACAACAGCACGCTGGTCTATGCTAACGTCGGCGCCCTCGACCTCTATGACAGCGATTGGCACCACTTTGCGCTGGTCCTGCCGGAGGCGAACGACAACAGGCTTTCCGATGTGAAGATTTACATCGATGGTGTGGCGTATTCGACGGTGTTGCAGAACGGCAACGATCAGCCGATCCGTACGTACGCCGGCTCGAGCAGCAACATCCACATCGGTGCCAGCGCCGAGGACCTGCGCGCCCCCGGCAATCGCTTCCACGGTGATCTCGATGACATCTCCCTCTGGGGATCGGCCCTGACCGGTGATGAGGTCAAAGCGCTTTTCGATGTGGCTGATTCGTCTGCGCTGGCCTACGACACGACCAAGTATGAGTTGTTGCGCGATGTACACGACGGCGTGATCCCTTCGGTGGTGATCAACGACCTGCACTGGTGGCGTGAGACCAGCGTGACATCTCCGGCGGGTTTGTCCGGTAGCGGCAACCAGTTCGTGTTGGTGATGGACGATACGGCCGACACGGGGGTGCGATCGGGGCTGTATGGTGATGTGGATGGCGATGGGGCGGTGAGCGCGGCAGATATCGATCATCTGTTTGCCAACGCCGGTAACACGTCGGGGCAATTCGATGTTGGGCTCGACGGCGGGGCTGCGGGTGTAACCGATGTCGATGCGTTGGTGCGTGACGTGCTGGGCACCGAGTACGGCGATGCGTCGCTTGACCGGATCGTGAATCCGACGGATTTGGCGGCGTTGACGTTGGCTTGGTTGGGCACCGGTGGTTGGGCGAATGGTGATTTCGATGGCAACGGCACGGTGAATCCTTCGGACCTGGCGATTCTCACGCTGAACTGGTTGGTCGACAACACAGGTTCTGGTGGCGGTGGTGGCGGTGGCGGTGGCATCCCCGAGCCGTCGAGTCTCATGCTTCTGGTTTGCGGCGCTGCGTTGTGCTTGCGACGAAATATGGCTGGATGATGACGCCATCGGTTGTTGTAAGTGTTGATGATCTCGTGCGCCGCGTGTTGGAGGGGGTGTATGAAATCGCGTGTTTTTCTCGCCGATTTCCGCGAAACCCCACCGAATTGCGCAGCTGGTCGGGGGTTCAATTCCCCCCGGCTCCATTGTTGGATGGATGAACGCGAGTCTTAACGGGCTCGCGTTTTTTGTTGAGCGAGGATGTCGAATGGTCGTTTGATTGTGATATCACCCGCGGGCGCAGGTCAGATGCGTGGGGAGGTCAAACCGCAAACGCCAGCAGTCCCGCGCTCCATGGCAGGGGCGCGGCGTGAATGGCGATGAGCGCGATGGTCAGGTTACGGGCTTTTCGTTCATCGTGGTCCGCCACGAACTCGCACGCCAAGATGACCAGCCCCACGACCAGGTACTTGAAGATGACCATGCCGGTGAATCCGAAGGCCTGCAACACGGCATCGGCCAGTGGGTTGGCCTCTTGTCCTCCGAACGCGAGCAGGATGCCGGTCAGCCAGACGTCCAGCGAGCCGGCGGCAATGATTGCGGCGTAGAGTGATGGGAACCGGAGGCCGTGGAGAACTCTTGCTTTGCGCGGGGACGCGTTCGCGTTGCTGGCGGTCGAGTATGCGGAGGGCTGCCAGTCCATACAACTGTCTTCGGCTGAATCGGTCATCGATATGAAGAAGCACTGGGATATGCTAGGCGGCCTCAGCACAAGCTTCTACAGGTGCCTTAAACGCCGATTCTTCGTTGAAGATGAGTCGCAATTGAAGATGAGTCACATGGCGCGCGTGCGTTACGCGTGGCGACTGGCGAGGCGCGCAAGTGTCACGCGAATTAAAGGATACGCTGTCGGGTGGAACTGGCTGAGCGAACTACGGATTGGCGTTCTGCAGCATCTGTTGGACCTGGCTTGCGAGGGCTGGGTCGTTCGTTGCTCGGGCGTACTGCAGTTCGTTTGCCAGCAGTTGCCGCAGCGCCTTTGTGTCACCTCGCGCCTGGTACACATCGCGAGCCTGGTGGAGCAGGGACAAACCGGTTTGACGATCGCCGGTGCTCAAGAGTGCGAGCCCGGTGTCGGCGTACACGTCGGGGTGTGCCTGAGCGGTGGTGGCCTCGACCGCTTCGCGGAACACGGCCAGGGCCACGTCGATCTGCCCGCGGCTTAATTGAAGGAGCCCGAGCATGGTCAATGCCTCGGGGCGGACATCGGTGCGAGACAGGCCAATGAGCATGGCGATCGCCGGTTCGTCCTGTCCCAATGCGATCAGCGCCTCGGCTTGTCCCAGGCGCAGTCGGTCGAGGGTCGGCTCGGCGCCCGATTCGGCTTCGGCTGCACGGAAGGCGAGCAGTGCTGCTTGTGGCGAGCCGCGCTGCAATTCCACCCGCCCCAGCCGCGCATGGATCGCCCGCCGCGAGGACGCGCCCGTC
>JANQJT010000107.1 GCA_028281485.1 Phycisphaeraceae bacterium | reverse complement strand
GTCCATCCGCGTCAGCGTCGACCCCGCCGAGCTCAAACGCATCCCCGACACCGGTCCCCTCCTCATCGTCTCCAACCACCCCTTCGGCGCCATCGACGGCATCGCCCTGATGTCCATCCTCAACCGCATCCGCCCCGACGACGCCCAGACCATGGCCAACTTCATCCTCGGCCGCATCGAAGAGCTCCGCCCCTCGCTCATCCTCGTCGACCCCTTCAACTCCAAGCAATCCGCCTCACGCAACCTCGCCCCCCTCAAACAGGCCATCCGCCACCTCAAGTCCGGCGGCGCACTGGGCATGTTCCCCGCCGGCGAGGTCGCACACTTCGAGTTCGCCAACCGCGGCATCACCGATCCGCCCTGGACCGACATGGTCGGCCGACTCGTCCGCCGAACCAACGCCACCGTCGTCCCCTTCTACTTCCACGGCACCAACTCTCCCATGTTCCACCTCATGGGTCTCGTCCACCCCCGCCTCCGCACCGCGCTGCTCGCGCGCGAGATGCTCAAGAAAAACCGCACCACCCTCTCCATCCGCGTCGGCAAACCCATCGCCGCCGACCGCCTCGCCAAGCTCGAGTCCGACCGCGCCGTCACCGACTACTGCCGCGCACGGTGCGACATGCTCGCCGCACGCGACAACACCGCCGAGAAGAAGAAAGAATCCGAAAAGTCACACGCCCACGCCCCCGCGCTCCAGCCCATCGCCGACCCCGTCGACCCCGAAATCATCGCACAGGAAATCGCCGCACTACCCGAGGCCGACCTCCTGCTCGAATCCTCCGACCAGCAGATCTACTGCACCACCGCCGCCAACATACCCAACACACTCAAGGAGATCGGCCGACTCCGCGAGGTCGCCTTCCGCGCCGTCGGCGAGGGCTCCGGAAAACCCATCGACCTCGACCGCTTCGACCACTTCTACCACCAGCTGTTCATCTGGAAGCCCGACACCCGACAGATCGTCGGCGGGTACCGCCTCGGCCTCACCGACCACCTCGTCCAACGCTACGGCATGAAAGGCCTCTACACACACACACTCTTCAAGTTCAACTTCGAACTGCTCAAGCAGATCGACCCCGCCATCGAGCTCGGCCGATCCTTCGTCATCCCCGAGTTCCAACGCTCCTACACCCCCCTGCTCAACCTCTGGAAGGGCGTCTGCACCTTCGTCTACCGCAACCCCCAGTACTGCCGACTCATCGGCCTGGTCTCCATCTCCAACGACTACCACGACATCTCACGCCGACTGCTCATCGCCTTCCTCCGCGCCAACAACTTCGCCCCCCAGCTCGCCGCACTCTGCCGCGCACGCAACCCCCTCCGCAGAAAAAGCAAGAAAACCAAGCGACTCGAAGCCACCAGCACCTACTGCATCGACAACCTCTCCGAGGTCAACGAGGTCATCGACGACATCGAGTCCCAGCCCCGCGGCGTCCCCATCCTCATCAAGCAATACCTCCGCATGGGCGCCGAGTTCCTCGGCTGCAACCTCGACCCCGACTTCGGCGACGCCCTCGACGCCTTCATGATGGCCGACCTCCGCAAGACCGACCCTCGCATCCTCGCCAAGTACATGGGCGAAGAACACCTCCAGGAGTTCCTCGCCTACCACGGCATCGCGTCGGAATAACGTCCCACATTTTCACCTGTAGGGTGGGTCAAACGCGGTCGTAGGGTGGGCACCGCCCACCATAACGATCACAAGCAAGCAGGGCGTGTCGAACACAGGGCGCCCCACCACGAACCGCTTCGAGGCACGACAATGAATACACCTTCCTGGTTTTTAGTGGCGTGTGTTTGTCTCGCGGCAACTGGCTGCGCAGACATTCTCGGCGGCGGAGACCCGCCCCCCGATCTGTCCGCCACACCCTGGGACAGCATCGAAATAACGTATTGCCAGGGCGCCCCACCAAAAGTCGAGATGCACAAATGGAACAGCGCCAAAGCCGATATCCTGGACGGCCTGAGAAGCGAACTCGAGTGGACCAAGCTCAGACCCTTATCGACTTCATTCTACAGTCTGACGAACAGAATCGTGATTGAGTGCGGGGGTGAACACTGGGTGCTCTGGTTCTCAAAAAAGAACAGCTTCGTCATCCACCGCCTTGGCGACACGAGCAATCCTTATTCGATGACAACCAGCACCCGTTTTAACGACAAAGTAGTTGAGGTTATCAGGCAGCATCATGGCGGAGACCCGCACCTGGTCTATTACGAGAACGTTGAAGTCATCAATCCGCATCCGGAAAACACGCCCCCGCATGAAGACAGCAAGTAGGGTGGGGCGAACGCAGGCAGACCCACCATCCCCGCATTCGATTACAATACGCCCCATGCCCAACTACAGACGCTGGCTCCGCAGCAAATACGAGGCCTACGACAAGACAGATTATATCCTGACCCAACCCGATCCATAAATGGCCCGCAACGCATTGGTCGATTTAAAACGCAAAATCACACGTCTCCAGGATGGCATGAGTAGCCCAACACTTGAGTCGCGTACAGGTTTCTCCGTCGAATTAACCAGACACAGAAGTATTACAGTGTCAATCGACAATTTTGATGAGATTGAAAAGATCAAAGACGAACTAGAGGCCTTGTTCGTTTGGCTATGGGCTTACAAAGATTATCTGGTTCTCGCTCTGAAGGATAAATACACAAACACAATTGCAACCAATCTTGTGGAAGAGCATGTAAACCGTACGCCCGAATTACAATTAACCGCTGACATCGCGAATACGGCCAAACATGGAAAACTACGAAAATCACGCGACGGCAGATACGCCAGACTCGGTAATTACGCCACCTCTATACCATTGTGGTCACCCGGCGAGAATGAGACATCCATACGCAATCGAATCCAAGACAAAGCCGAAGCAAAGATTGTCATAGAGAACGAACGCGGCGAAACAATCGGCAACGCGATCGATACCGCGAACATCGCATCACAGAAATGGATAGAGTTTGCATCTCAACACGGGATTCTTAAGTAGAGTGGGTCGAACGCAGGGAGACCCACCACTACGAACTGATATCGCGTCACCGATGATACTTCTCCTCAAACGCCTTCACGTCTTCCCGCTCATAGGTTTCTTCAAAGTCACAGTCTGACTCTGAATAATAGCCCGTTTTCTCCACGACCCACGCCGCCGCCCACGCCAGCGCGGGGTCATCCGACTTCATGTATGAGAACAATTCCCGTTTCTGCTGCTCGGAATCCCTGATGTCATCCCACAGATCCGCGGCAAAGCCCCCGCGGACATGCGGATCGAATCCATGCGCGATCAGCAGCAGCTTCTTCTCCATGCCGTATTCCAGGGGGAACCGCTGCGCCTCAACCTGCTTCCAGTAACTGGAAGCGTAATCGTCATAGACAGGATCATACGGCCCAAGATGCCCCTCGGGTCGACACGAGCCCTTCTGCTCGCTACTCGCACACGACGCAAGCAACAGCATCGAAAACGCACAGATCGTGATCGGTCTCATCCCGGTCCTTTCAAAGAGATTTCCCCCAGTATACAAACAGCCCCCGGCACGCCGGGGGTTAAATCTTTGAACTGATGTCATCACCCGGGCAACAACGAGTCGCGACCGTGAGGGAGCGGACCTCCCACAGAGCCGGGACCTGCGGTCCCGGACCGGCATCACAGATGCCGGCTCTGCTCAATGCATACGGATCACTCCGAAAGAAAACTACACGTCCGCCTTCGCCTTGGCTTCCTGCCGCCGGCGAAGCTCCGCGTCGATGAACCCCTGCAGGTCCCCGTCCATCACCCGCATCGGGTTGCCCATCTCGTAGCCCGTGCGGATGTCCTTCACGCGGTTGTCGTAAAACACGTACGACCGGATCTGCGAGCCCCACCCCGTCGCCAGCTCGCCCGCGTCCGCCTGGCGCTCAGCCGCACGCTTCTCCTCTTCCATCTGCTCGATCTTCGCCTGCAGAATCCCCAGCGCGATCTTCTTGTTCTGCACCTGGCTCTTCTCGTTCGAGCACACCACCTGCAGCCCCGTCGGCTTGTGCACCACGCGACACGCCGTGGCCACCTTGTTCACGTTCTGGCCGCACGGCCCGCTCGAACGCGCAAAGAACTCGATCTCGCAGTCCTTCTCGTTCACGCTCACGTCCGACTCTTCGTACTCCGGCACCACATCCACCGTCGCGAAGCTCGTCTGCCGCTTGCCCTGCGCATTAAAAGGACTCACGCGCGCAAGCCGGTGCGTCCCGCGCTCACAGATCAGGTACCCGTAAGCACAATCGCCCTTCACGTGCAGCGTCACGTCGCTGATCCCCGCCTCTTCGCCGAAGTGCTTGTCCAGCTCCTCCACCTTCCAACCGCGGTCCTCCGCGTAACGCAGATACATCCGCAGCATCATCTCTGCCCAGTCGTTGGCTTCCGTGCCCCCGTCGCCGGAGTAGATGGAAAAGTAACAGTTCGCGTGGTCGTGCTTGCCGCTCAAAAGCGACTGCAGCTCCACCTTCTCGTACCGCTGCTCCAACTCGGCAAGCTGCTGGTCGACGTCCTCGATCGTCTCCGCGTCGTCCTCTTCCCTGGCCAGCTCGTACAGCTCCGCCAGGTCGTTTGCTTCGACCTGCAGCTCCAGCACCGGCTCCGTCGACGCCTTGAGCACCTTCAGACGCTGCACCACCTTCTGGGCCGACGCTTGATCGTTCCAGAAGTCCGGCGCATTCATCTGCGCCTCCAGCTCGCCCATCTCGGCCTTGCGTGCGTCGATGTTAAAGAGAGTCGCGGATCGTTAAAATCCGCGCCTGCAGCTGTTCGAGGTCGCCCTTGATGTTCTCGTGAATCATCGATGCATCCTTCGCGCCCGACACCGGCGCGTCTCATGTGATCAAATTACCAAACGATTACTTCTAACTTCCGGGGGCCGGGGCTTCCGGGGGCGGGGCTCCGGGGGTCAAAGCACGCCCGCGATCGCGTCCGTCAGCACGCCCATGTTCGTCTCGGTCATGCCCGCCACGTTCACCCGGCCCGAGCCCACGATATAGATCGCGTGCTTCTCGCGAAGCTCGCCCACCTGCTCCTTGCTCAGGCCCGTCATCGAGAACATGCCGCGATGGCTCTTCATGAAACCGAAGTCGATCGAACTACCCTTCGCCGCCATCGTGTCAGCGAACAGCGCACGCATGCCGTTGATCCGGTTGCGCATGTCGGCCAACTCCTCGTGCCACTGCGCCGTCAGCGCCGCATCGCCGAGGATCGTCTTCACGATCTCGCCGCCGTGGGCCGGCGGGTTCGAGTAGTTCTTGCGGATCGCCAGCTTCACGTTGCTGAACACCGCCTTCGCCTCGTCCGCCGTCTTCGCCACGAACGTCACCGACCCCACACGCTCGTTATACAGCGAGATGTTCTTCGAAAAACTCGTGCAGACGATCAGCTCGTCGCAGGTCTCCGCCAGCTTGCTCAGCCCCACCGCGTCCTCACGCACGCCGTCCGCGAACCCCTGGTAAGCAAAGTCCAACATCGGCGTCGCGCCACCCGCCGCCACCGCCGCCGCGATCCTGCCCCATTGCTCCGCCGTCGGGTCGATCCCCGTCGGGTTGTGACAACACCCGTGCATCAACACCACGTCGCCGGCCGGGACCCGCCCCACCGCCTCGACCATCGCGTCGATGTCCAGCCCCGTCACCGCGGCGTTCGCGTACGCGTACGTCTTCGTCGGCACGCCCGCCGCACCGAACACCGCCGCGTGATTCGCCCACGTCGGACTCGGCAGCCAAAGCGTCGCGTCCGGATGGTTCTGCTTCAGGTAATCACCCACCACGCGCAGCGCCCCCGTCCCCGAAGGCGTGTGAGCCGTCACCGCGCGACCGGACTCGATT
>JANQJT010000096.1 GCA_028281485.1 Phycisphaeraceae bacterium | reverse complement strand
GTCGTTTACCTGCGGCATGCGGGCGCACTCGATCAACTCGACCTACCTGTGCGGCACGGAGGGGTACATCGAGATCCCCATCCCGTGGAAGCCGCCGGTGCGTGGCGCCGAGTACATCGTGGGTCGGATGACGCCGCCGCGGCAGGACATCAACAAGGTTCCCGGCGCCAAGCGCGAGGTGCGGACCGTCGACGCCGATCGGCCGCTCTATGCGCTGGAGGCCGATGACTTCGCCGCCGCCGTGCGCGACGGCACCACGCCTGCCGTCACCGAGACCCACACGCTGGGCAACATGGCCGTGCTCGACGAGATGCGACGACAGATCGGCCTGCGGTTCGATAGCGATCCGTTCTGAACGATTCGCTCATCCGCAAGCGTCTTTAGACAGTCCGACTTTGATCCATCAGGAGGTCCCCCATGCTTCGTTTCGTTCCATTTACGATTGTTGTTCTGTGTCTCACATCGCTGGCCATCGATTCGGTACACGCCCGCGACGAGACCCGCAAGCCGAACGTGATTATCATCCTCGCTGACGACCTGGGGTACTCCGATCTGGGTTGTTACGGCGGTGAAATCGAAACACCCCACATCGATGCGCTCGCCGCGAGAGGCGTGCGCTACACGCACTTTCGCAACATGGGTCGCTGCTGTCCGAGCCGCGCCTCGCTGATGACCGGCTGTTACCCGCACGCCGTCGAAATGGGCTGGATGACCGCCGTCGATGAGCACCGCCCCGGCTACCGCGGCCAGCTCACCCACCGCCAGCCCACCATCGCCGAACTCTTCAAGGCCGCCGGCTATGAGACCTACATGGTCGGCAAGTGGCACCTCACCCTGGACGATGCCTTCCGTCACGGTCAAGCATCCAACGGCTCGTGGCCGATCGATCGGGGTTTCAACCATTCCTACTCCGGCCTGGGTGGGGGCGGCGAATACTACAAGCGCGACGACATGATCCGCGACGACAAGCGACTGCCCAACACCGCCGAGCAACAGGGCTGGTACTACACGCACGCGATCACGGAAAACGCCGTCGCGTATCTGAACAGCCACGACTTCGATCAGCCCCTGTTCATGTACATCGCGCACTACGCGCCGCACCGTCCGATGCAGGCCCCGGCCGAGCGCATCGCCAGGATCAGGGATCGATACGCTCCCGGGTACGACGCGCTACGGGCCCAGCGCTTCGAGAGGTTGCGGGAGCTTGAGATCATCGCCCCCAACGCCGATGAGCACCGCAATCCCACGGCCTACGCAAACGGCTTGCCCGCCTGGGACAGTCTGACCGACGATCAGCGGCAGAAGTGGATCAAGGAAATGGCCACCTACGCCGCGATGGTCGAGATCATGGACGACGGTATCGGCCAAGTCATCCAAACACTCAAAGACAAGGGCGAACTCGACAACACCCTCATCATTTTCCTCAGCGACAACGGCGCTACGGCCGAGGGGGGCACGATCTCTCGTTTCGCCGCCGATCTCAGCAACACCCCCTTCCAGTACTACAAGAAGGATTCCTACAACGGTGGCATCAGCTCGCCGCTCATCTTCCACTGGCCCGATGGGATCAAGCACAACCTCGGCGGGCTGGTCGAATCGCCCTCACACATCATCGACATCATGCCCACCGCGATCGAAGCCGCCGGCGTCCCCTTTGTGAAGAACGATCCGGGAACCATTCGGCCGCAGGGGGTCTCACAGTTTCCGTTTGACGAAAAGACCGCCGCCATGCAGCGCGCCTTTTATTGGGAGCACCAGACCGGCCGAGGTGTGTCGCAGGGGGAATGGAAGCTCGTTTCATACCACCAGAACAGGCCCTGGCAGCTGTTCAATCTGAACGAAGACCCGTTCGAGCGACACGACCTGATCGCCGCACAAACCGCACGTGCACAAAAAATGCAACGCATGTGGCAGGATTGGGCTCGCAAGAACAACGCGCTTCCGCTCGAGACCACGAGTTGGACGCAACGCATCAAGAAATACAAGCAGCGCAACCCCGACCAGGACGGCATCGACTGAATCGACAGCTTCGGGCGAATCGCCGATGTGCAAATGCTGCACACCCGTTCGAATCGACATCCAGCCCCTCTAAAGTCGTCATCGGACGCGAGATTGGCCGCTTTAAGCAGGGTAAACCGTATGTCACGAACGGGATGTGTGTGGGCGATTGTTCTGGGGCTCTCGATGGGCACGACGTGGGTGCGCGCGGAACCAGGCGCGGCGAACGAACCCATCATCACGCTGGACGAGGTGCTGGTGACGGGGCTGGCCGACGAGCGCTCGATCTACGACACACCCTACAGCACGCAGCGGATCGGCTCCGTCGAGTCGTTCGAGCGAAGCTACCGCACGCTGCCGCAGATGCTGCGCAACGTGCCGGCGGTGATGGTGCAGGAGACCGGCGCGGGCCAGGGCTCGCCCTACATCCGTGGCTTCACCGGGCAGCAGACGCTTCTGCTGATCGACGGCGTGCGCCTGAACAACTCCGTGTTTCGCTCGGGCCCCAACCAGTACTGGAACACGATCGACGCGATGTCGCTCGATCGGCTCGAGGTGGTCAAGGGGCCGAGCAGCGTGTTGTACGGCTCGGATGCGATCGGTGGGACCGTGCAGGCCTTTACCGTCGAGCCGTACGGCTACGCATCAACTCAACCGGTCAGCGGCAGGGCGGTGTTCCGCTACGCCTCTGCCGAGCGCTCATTCCAACAGCGCGGCGAGGTCAGCGTGACACACGATCAAACGTTCGGCCTGATCGCGGGGCTGAGCGGCAAGCTCTACGGCGACCTGCAAACCGGCGGCGGCACACAGGCCGAGGTCGCTTACGATGAATACGACGCCGACTTCAAGGGCGAGTGGTGGCTCGACGACAACGCACGACTCGTTCTTGCCCATCAGCGCGTCCGCCAGAACAACGTCCCGCGCACGCACAAGACGGCCTTCGCGCTGCCTTTTGAGGGCACGACCGTCGGCACGGAGCTGCAACGCGATCTCGATCAGAGCCGTGAGCTGACGTATCTCCAGCTTCACGCAGAACGGCTGGACGGATGGGTCGAATCCGTTCACGCCGGTGTTTCGCATCAGCGACAGACCGAGGTGCGACACCGCATGCGTACCGCGCGGCCCGATGACTTCCAGGGCTTTGGTGTCGACACGCTGGGCGTGTTCCTGCGGGCCCAGAGCGACACGCCGATCGGTCGGCTCAGCTACGGGGCGGAGTATTACCACGACGATGTCGAGTCGTTTTCGTCCAGCAATCCTGTCCAGGGCCCCGTCGCTGACGACGCGACGTACGACCTGCTGGGCGTCTACCTGCAGAGCGAGATCGAGTTGGACGAGCGCACGCTGTTGGTCCTCGGCGGGCGTTTCACTTACGCGGCGGTCAACGCCGACCGCGTGTCCGATCCCGTCAGCGGGTTGCCCATCTCGCTGTCGGATCACTGGACCAACGTCGTCGGCAGCGCACGCCTCTTGCACGAACTCGAGCCCGACCGTGTGAACCTGTTCGGCGGCGTGTCACAGGGCTTCCGCGCCCCCAACCTCTCCGACCTGACACGCTTCGACACCGCGCGCACCGATGAGTTCGAAATCCCCGCCCCCGGTCTCGAACCGGAGCACTTCATCACGTTCGAGATGGGCGGCAGGCTGCGCGATGACGACCTCGCCATCGAACTATCCGGTTACTACACGCTGATCGACGACATGATCCTGCGCGTGCCCACCGGTGTGGTCGATGACAGCGGCACTCCCGCGGACCCTTCCGATGACCTGTTCCAGGTGACCAAGTCCAACGTCGGCGACGGCTATCTCTACGGCGTCGAGCTGTCAGCCAGCCAACGCCTCGAACACAGCCTCACCGTGTTCGGCAACGTCGCCTACATCGAGGGCCAGGTCTCCACGTTTCCCACCTCCGCGCCGATCGCCGACGAGGAGTTCATCGATCGTCTGATGCCATTGACGGGACAGGTGGGCGTGCGGTGGGACGACGCCGACCGTGACCTGTGGATTGAAGGCCTGGTGCGTATGGCGGCGCGTGCCGACCGTCTGTCGACACGGGACGCAAGCGACACCTCGCGCATCCCGCCCGGCGGCACGCCCGGCTACGCGGTGTTCGATGTGGCGATGGGCGGCACATTTCAAGAAGACGTCCACTACCGACTTGGTGTCGACAACGTCTTCGACACCAACTACCGCGTGCACGGCTCGGGCCAGAACATGCCGGGTATTTCGGTGATCTTCGCGGTGGAGATCCTGCACTGAGACCCACGGAACATGCGATTCATCGCCGTTGACAAATCGGCATCCGCATCGATCCTGCCCGCCCTGGCGGCTTCGCTCGGTCTGCACGCACTGATCATCGGTGCGGCCGTGTGGCACGGGCTCGGCACGGCATCAACCCTGCCCGATACACGCTTCGCACCGGGCGAGCAGGCGCTGAGCGTTCCGCTGCAGTTATCTCATCAGGATGACGTCTTGCAGGATACGGTAGACGCCTTACCGCAGATGCTGATGGATCACACCGAATGGTCGCCACCCGCATCACAACCTGTCGCGATGAATCAAGTCGATGCGGACGCGATCGAAGAACACGTTGACCCGATCTCATACGAACTGCCCGCGGTTGTTTCGATACCCGCTCCCCTGATCGTGAGCGATTCTATTACGAGTGATCGCAACCACACCGCCGCGGCTTCGAGTGAGCCGGTGGGTGTGATATCTGAGGCCGAGCCGATCGATCTGCCCACGCCGCGCTATCCCGCAGCCAGCCAGCGTCGTGGCGAGACCGGCACGGTCTGGCTGGAAGCGACGGTCACATCGCAAGGCACGGTGACCGCGGTTCGGGTTATCGACTCGCCCGGCTACCCGTTGCTCGAACAAGCGGCACAAGACGCGCTGAGCCGAGCCCGCTTCAGGCCCGCCCTGCGCGATGAAAAGCCGATCGCGTCGCGCGTTCGCATCCCGTTCAGATTTGAATTGAGATCGTAGCGACGGATTTGTCGCTACGTTAAACGCTCAATGCCGGAGGTGGGACTCGAACCCACACGCCTGTCACCAGGCAGTGGATTTTGAATCCACCGCGTCTGCCAATTCCGCCACTCCGGCCGCGTGCAGGCTGGGAATTGTAGCACCGCGTCCGGTTCTTTGGAACACCGTTAAGGCGTGTACGGCTCGGGCGCGGGGATGGGCTTGCCGGCGTCGGGGCCGTCCTCGTAGAGCGGGTAGATCGCGCCGGTTTCGTCCAGCCAGCCGCGCAGCTCGGCGCTCATGGCGGCCGCGAGCCGGCCGTGCGCTTCGCGGCCCGCGTCGCTTGCCAGCAGGTCCGTGGTCTCGCCGATGTCTCGGGTGATGTTGTAGAGCGTATAGGTGCGCGTCTCGTAGTAGTACAGCAGCTTGTAGCGGTCGTCGCCGACCTGTCGTAGGATCGCGCTGGTCGGTTTGGCGCGGCTGTCGAGGTAGCCGGGGAAGTGCCAGTAGATCGCCCGCTTATCCCGCGTCGCGCCGGTGCCGAACATCACCCCGGCGAAGGACGTTCCGTCCTTGGGTTCGGGCGCGGCGTGGGGATCGACGCCGGCCACCTCGGCGAGCGTGGTGTAGAAGTCCACGCTGTAGACCAGGTCGTCGCGGATCGCGCCCGCCTCGATGCGGCCGGGCATCCACGCGATCATCGGCACGCGCGTGCCGCCCTCGGTGAACATGCCCTTGTGCCCCTTCAGCGGCGTGTTGTTGGTCACGCTGCCGACCCCGCCGTTGTCGCTGGTGAAGATGACGAGGGTGTGGTCGGCGATGGAATCCGACGTGTCGCCGTCGCCGTTGGGATCGTTTAATGCCGCGAGGACGCGACCGACCTGCTGATCGAGCTGGGTCACCATCGCGGCGTAATCGGCGCGGCCGTGACGCGGATCGACCCGACCGCCGGCCAGCTTCTGCCTGTAAGCGGCGACCAGGTCGCGACGCCCCTGGATCGGCGTGTGGACGAGGTAGGGGTTGTATTGCATGAAGAAGGGCTTGTCTTTGCCTGCGTGATCGCGGATGAACTCGACGGCGGCCTGGCCCACCGCGTCGCCGAGGTGCTTGGGCGAACCGTTCAGCGAAGCGGGCAGGCGGTAGGGGGTGTAGGTGCGATACCGCTCGGCGTAGGCGTCGTCGTAGGGCTGGGCGTAGGCGTCCAGCGCGGGGCCGACACTGTCGTGATAGTTGTCGTCTTCGCGTGGGAAGTAATTGCCGGGGTTGCCCTTGGGCCCGCCGCCGAAGTTGTGATCGACGCCCTGGTTTTTGGGCATGGTTGCCTCACCGCCCTCGTGACCGCCGACGTGATACTTTCCGAAGTGGGCGGTGGTGTAGCCGGCCGACTTCATCATCTCGTAGATGTTGGTGACCTCGGCGGGAACGTCCTCGACCTGATCGGGGCCCCGGAACTTCTGCTCGTGCCTGCCGCCGCGGTTGAGGTTCCACACGGCGTAGAGCCCGGTGCGTGTCATGTATTGGCCCGAGACGTACATGCCGCGCATCGGGGCGCAGTTGGGCGCGGTGTAGACGCTGGTGAATGACATGCCCTCGTCGGACATGCGCTGGAGGTTGGGCGTCTCGTAGAAGCCGCTGGCGTTGTCCAGGCAGATCGCGCCGACGGTCGTGTCGGTCCAGCCGAGGTCGTCGGCGAGGATGACGATCACGTTGGGCTTGGCCTGGGACTGGGCGGCGCAGGACACGCTGATGCTCAGGCAGAGCACGGTCACGATCGCTGTCAGCCACGTTTTCATTTCGTTCGACATATTGCCTCCATTGTTCCCGGCTACAAACAGACGCCTGCCGGCCGGTCGGCGCTTCGCCGAAGACACAATTTGAGGATAAACTTCACCCGTTCGCAACCGCATTTCGCACGGAACGTGTGCGCTTCATGCAGATCGTCGCTGTCCAACTCGATATCGCCTGGCTGGATCGGCCCGCCAATCATCGGCGGGTGACCGAGTTGCTCGATGCCGCCGACGTCCGGCCCGGGGCGCTGGTCGCGCTGCCGGAGATGTTTGATGTGGGATACGTGATGGACGCCGAGCCGGCGACGGAACCGGGCGGGGGCACGACCCTGCGGTTCTGTGCCGAGCTGGCCGCGACGCGCGGGGTTACGTTGCTGGCGGGGGTGACGAGCCGAGACGGGCAAGGCGTGGCGCGCAACCAGGCGATCGCGTTCGGCCCGACCGGCGACGAGATCGCCCGCTATACCAAGCGCCACCCCTTCACGCCGATGCAGGAAGACGAGCATTTTCCCGCGGGTGATAAGGTCGTGACGTTCGACTGGGCGGGCCTGAGCGTGTGTCCGCTGATCTGTTACGACATCCGCTTTCCCGAAGACTTTCACCTCGGCCTGAAACAAGGAGCAGAGGTGTATGTGGTCACCGCCAATTTCCCGGCTGCGCGGCAGGATCACTGGCACACGTTGCTGTGCGCCCGCGCGATCGAGAACCAGGCGCTCGTCGTCGGTGTGAATCGGACGGGCAGCGACCCCGCGGTCGAGTACGCAGGCGGGAGCACGGTCATCGCGCCCGACGGCACGGTCCTGGCGTGCGCCGGTGACGAAGAGACGGCGCTGTGTGTCGACGTCGATCCGTCTTGCGTAGCCGAGAGCAGGGAGAAGTTCGGTGTCTGGCGCGAACGCCTCTAGGTCGGCTTACGCTTCTTCTTCGGGCCTGCGGGAGCCGAACTTCTCGTTGAGCATGAGCAGGGCGCTGGAGTCTGACCCGGCCAGCTTCACCATCGCCAGCGATTCACCCATGATCTTCTCCTCTTCGACCTGTTCGTCGAGGAACCACTGCAGGTGACTGAGCGTGGCGAAGTCGTCTTCGCTCTTGGCCATCTGGTACAGCTCGTTGATCGAGGCGGTGTTGGCCTTCTCCATCGCCAGCGCAGCCTCGAAGGCGGCGGTGATGGATGCGAACTCGGCGCTGGGCTGAGCGATGGCTTCGAGTTGGACGTTGCCGTCGCGGTCGAGCAGGTAGTTGTACAGACGCATGGCGTGTTGCAGCTCTTCGTTGCGCTGGATCATGAACCACGCGGCGAACCCGGGCAGGGTCTCGGCTTCAAACCAGGCGCTGATGGCCAGGTAGTTGTAGGCGGCGGTGATCTCGTGGTTGATCTGACGGTTGATGGCGGCTTCGATGGTCTTGCTGATCATGGTGTGTCCTCGTGGGGGGCTGATTGCGTGTATTGTACCGATTCCTGGTTGCTTGTTTGATGTATAGGTCCGGGACATTGTTACGGAGCGGCGCGTTGGCTCACGTCATTTTTATCTTCCTTTGCCTGACCTGGGGGTCCAGCTTCATCCTGATGAAGAAGGCGGGTCACGTGTTCGGGCCGATGACGATCGGCTCGGGGCGCGTGGTGGGAGGGCTGGTGTTGTTGTGGGGCGTGTGGGTGTTGGTGATGCGGCGCAGGCAGGGTTGGCCGTTTCGGTACAGGGACGTGGCGGGGCTGACATTTGTCGTTTTATTTGGATACGTTGCGCCGTTCGTGTTGCAGCCGATGCTGATCAGCAGGCACGACAACTCGGCGGTCTTCGGGATGATGGTGGCGCTGGTGCCTTTGATGACGGCTTTGGTGAGCATCCCGGTGCTGGGCGTGCGCCCGCGGGCGATCCAGATGGTGGGCATCGCGATCGGGCTGGGTTGCATGTCGATCCTGATGAAGGACGGGCTGAACCGCAGCATGCCGATCGGGGATTTGGCGTTGGCGGCGCTGGTGCCGCTGGGTTACACCACCGCCAACACGTACATCAAGCGGCGTTTCTCCCATGCTCCGCCGATCGTGCTGGCGGCGACGGCGATGAGCGGCGCCGCGTTGGTCATGGTGCCCATGGCGTTGTCGATGGAGACGGTCGAGCAGGGTGACACATCGATGCCGATGGCGATCGGGGCGCTGGCGATCCTGGGGTTGGTGTGTACGGGGCTGGCGACGTGGATGTTCTATCACCTGATCCAGACGCGCGGACCGTTGTTTGCGGGGATGGTGACGTACATCGTGCCGATGGGGGCGTTGGCGTGGGGCTGGCTGGATGACGAAAGGATCACGGGATTGCAGATGGCCGCGCTGGGCGGTGTGCTTGTGGCGGTAGCTTTGGTTCAGGCCAACCACGGCAAGCCGGACGATCGGGATGAGGGATTGGTGGATTGCGCTGCGCCGGATTGATTCAGGCGACGGCCGCTTCGCTGGGAGGTGTCGACCGGGTGTGGGGCATGGTGGCCCAGACGGCCAGCATGCCCAACACCGCGAGGTCGGCATACAACAGGGGGGCGAAAGCGGGGGCGCCGAAGATGAAGTTGTCCAGCCAGGCCTTGGCCGGGCCGTGCAGGTCGGCCTGAATGTGCAGCACGAATCCTATCACCGCGACGACGATCTGCAACACCATGACCGCCAGGACGAACTTGAGGAATCCGCGGGGCACGCGCGTGCGCATCGCAACCGCCAGGAAGCCCACGCCGATCGCCGCGGCCACGACCGAGATCCACGTGCGCCAGTCCTTGAACCCGATCTGTGCGTGGTCGGCCAGCGCCAGCGCGAGGTTGCCAACCCAACCACCCAGCGCCATGAGCATCACCCACTGCGGCCAGTCGCGGTGGTCGTGGGGGACCATGCGGTTCATGATCAGCAGCAACCCGAGCCCCGTGTAGGCCAGCGGCGCCGCAAAAGGCGCCGCGTAGACCAGCCGCTTGAGCGTGGGCGCGACGAAGAATCCGTCCAGGTGCAACACGAGACCGGCGACACCGACGACCACGGCACACAGGCCGACGAGGACGGCGATGGCTTTGGCCGGGCCGCGCTGCGCGGTGAACCCGCCGATCAGCCAGGCCAGCGCGATCAGCAGCGGCGCAGCGACGGAGAACACCAGCGGCACGTACGTACCCCAGTGGTTGAACGCAACAACGCGGTGGGCCAGGTAGACGTCCAGCGCGAGGAACGCGAGGTTCGACCAGACGAACAGCTCCAGCAGCACCGCCGGCTCAGTCAGTCGCTTGGGCAGCGCTGGCATGGTCGGCTCCCTCCTGCCGCTTTTGCTTGTGATGGGCACGGATCTCCGCGGCCATCTCTTCCATCTCGATGGTCTTCAACAGCAGCTCGTAGTTGCCGTGCCACTGCACGAAGTCGGCGCCGCCCATGAACGCGCCGTGCTTGGCGGTGCGACCGAAGTAGTGCCAGATGTCGAAGTAGAGGAACTCGATCGGCTCATCGAACGGCGCCGGTGTGAGCAGACCCTCGTCCCTCAGGCCCTTCATGATCTCCTGCACCTTCTTGATCTTGTCGTTGGTCGCGAAGACGACCTCCTCGGCCTCGGCGTAGAACGTGTCGACGTGGTCGGTGGTGTGACACTTCAGGCAGGTCTCTTTCATGTTGTTCTGACCGGACTGGTAGGTCGGGCGCTTGTTGGAGACCGGCGCAAACAGCCACCAGCTCAGTCGCTCGGTGGTGTCGTGGGTGACCTTCTGCCCGTCCAGGCCGCTCATGTGGCAGGTCGAGCAGGTGGGGATGGGCATGTCGGCGGTGCTGAGCTTCTTTGGATCGACGGTGAGATCGAAGTTGTGTTTCTGTGCGGCGAAGAGCACGCCGTGCTTCGATTCGTTGTAGATCTCGATCTGCGAGTGGTCGGGGCCCATGTGGCACTGGCCGCAGGTGGCGGGGGTGCGGGCGAGTTCGATCGAGGCCGAGTGACGGGAGTGACAGGCGGTGCAGGTGCCGATCGAGCCGTCGGGGTTGGGCTTGCCGATGTCGTGACACTCGGCGCAGCCCTTGTTGATCGCGGCCGGGCCTTCGAGCAGCGCCAGCGCGTTGGCGTTGCGATCGACGGTGCCCTTGTGATACTTCTCGGCGTGGGCGATCTGCTCGGGGGTGAAGTCGTCACGGCCCACGACCGCGGCCCAAGCGGGGGCGGCGTGGCGCGAACGCAGGAACTGGTCGTACTCGGTCTTGTGACACTGGGCACAGTTCAGAGCCGACAGGCCTTCGCTGATGACGAAGCCGTTGTGGTCGACACCGGCCTGACTGCCGACGGGCTTGTGGCAATCCAGACAGTTGATGCCCGCGCGGTTGTGCATGCTGCGGTCGAACTGGTGCACAACGGCACCGGTTTCGTTGCGGTGACAGTCGGCGCACTTGCCCGACGCCTTGATGAAGTTAGCGGTGGGCTGCGCGGTTTCCACCGCGGGGCGGTACTGGTTGATCATGAATGCGGAGATAACAAGCGCGGCGCTGATTAGCACGGCAACGAAGACGTAGCGAAATGTCATGGAGCGCGGCCTCCATGGCGGTCGTGGGTTGGGGAAGCGACCGCCAGTTGGCCTAGTATGCCGCGATTATGCGACAAAACACAAGATAAAAACACCATCTTGTCTATTTGATTCTGCGTCTCAGGATCGCGCCGCCCAGCAGCAGGATCGACAGCGAGGCGGGTTCGGGGATGCCCCCGCCGCCCGTGCCGGTGTCGCTGGTATCGACCCAGACCTGGCTGAGCAGGAACAGATCGATCGAATCGGTCACGCCGTCGGCGTTGAAGTCGCCGGTGGCCCAGTCGGTGCCGGTGTTGCGCCAGTTGTTGGCGACGATGGTCACGTCGAGGTCGTTAACCTTCCCGTCGTAGTTGGCGTCGCCGGTCTTGCGGATGTCCACGGTCCAGGTGATTTCCTGTTCGAGCAGGTCGAGATTGGTGCGGACCAGGTCGAGCAGGCTGCCGTCGCCGACGTGCTCGAGGACGGTGTCGTAGGCGCGGGCGGTGACCTCGTAGCTGCCGGGCGCAAAGCCGTAGTCCGAGAGCAGGAAGGTCTCACCGGTCGCGCCGGTGACGGGCACGCCGTCGACAGACCACTCCAGCGCGATCACGTTGGGATCGACCACGTCGACCCACAGCGCCTCGTCGTATACAGAAAAGGAGTTGGGCGTATTCAGCCAGTCGTCCAGCGGATCGACGTGGGCGTAGATGTCGTGGATGATCTTTTCGCGCGAGACGGCGTTGAACGCCTGATTCAGCGTTCTCATCTTGCTGGTGCTCGATGGGCGGTAGATGCCGGTCGCGTAATACCGGGCGCCCTCAAAGACGTCGATGTCGTACTGAGACCCGCGTGGGTCCTGGAAGCCGATCCAATGGCTCCACTTCTCGCCTGTCGGGCTCTTGGTCACGTTGATTTCTGAGGGCTCGGCGCCTGTGTAGTGGCCGTTGCCGCTGGTGACGTATTCATCGGCCAGGTTGGCGAAGGAGTGGCCGATCTCGTGCATGGCCACTTCGTGTGCGGCGCCGTTTCCGCCGGCGTAGACGCCGTACGTGCCGCCGCCTCCCCCGTACTTGTCTGAGTTCACCGTGACCAGCTTTAAGTCCGCGGTGATGTTGGTCCCGCTCAACGCCTGGTTGACCTGATTGTTTGCCTTGGAGTTGTTGATGTAGAGAAGCCGTTCGGTCGAACCGTCCCACCAGTAGGACGCGTCCAGCGCCGTGTTGACGTAGATGCCGTTGGGGGGCTCGTCGGCGCCGGATTGAATCGAGACCACATCGATCTGGTGCACGTTAAAGAAGCCGGCGTATCGACCGAAGGGATCGGCGTCTTGATCGGCTGAGAACATGTAGTTGATGTAGCTGTTGACGTGGTTGTCGTAGATGCCGGCGTTGAGGTCGGTTTGTGTGTAGCCATCGCCGAGGAAGACGATGTCCACGCGGTTGTCGGGGTTGCCGTTGTCGACGATCGTGGTCAGAGCGCTGACCGATGCGATAGGCATTGCGACGAACAGAATCAGCACAGCGAACACGAATGAACGAACGATCGACTTGAGCCCCAACATGGCGTCCCCTTTGAGCAGCAGCGTCACGTATCCGGTTGATTCCGGTTTTGGGTTGCGGGGTGGTGCTTCCTGCCCGCGGCTGCGGGCGTGGCGTGTCTATACCCCGATAAAATAGGCGTTTGCTTGCACGAGATAAAGCGGAAAAGTCACCGGTTTTATCGAATTTACGAGGGGGCTTGCCCGGAGGGACTCATCGCGGGAGTCTGAGGTGGCTGAGTGAAACGGTTGCCGAGTCGGGATTCGAGGCGTGTCGCAATCCGAGCGGGCATAGACGCAATACCAAACAAAAAACCCCGGCCATGGGCCGGGGAAGTGTGGCAAATGGATTTGAGTCCCGGGGATTACTCGGGTAGCAGGCGCAGCTCGCCCATCGAGGTGAAGGGCTGGTTCTGCGTCTCAGAGAGCGCCACCAGCTTCAGGTAGCGGCCCGAGGCGGTCGCGGCGAAGCGAATTTCCTGCTCCTTGTAGCTGTTCTCGAGTTCTCCCTCGGCGACGGGTCGGCCGAACGCGTCGGCGCTGTTCGACACGTACACCGCGTATTTGGCGATGCGGCCGTTGGGGCTGTTGTCCTGGCGGGGCACGATGCGCACCGCGGCGATGGTTTCGGTTTGGCCCAGGTCGATCGTGATGTGGTGCGGGTGGCCGGGTTGGGCGCCGTCCCACTGCGTGTGCCAACGGGTGCGGGGGTCGCCGTCGATGGCGTTGGCCGCGACCGCGCCGTTGACCGTCGACTCGCTGCTGGTGTCGATGACCTTCCAGTTCTTGTGATCGATGCGTTGGGCCTCGGGCAGGAAGCGGTCGGCGGGCAGCGGCTGAATGAAGCCGTAGCGGAAGCTGAACTCATTCGAATGTGTGTGGGCCTCTTTCATGAAGCCGGCGATCCGGGTTACAACTTCCGGGTGCTCGGCCGCGACGTTGTTTTTCTCACCGACGTCGCGGGTCAGGTCGTACAACTCGATCGGCCCGTCGGGGTTGCGCCCGACGTTCAGGCGCACGCCCTTCCACTTACCGTAGCGCACGGCCTGTTTGCCGCCTTGTTCGTAAAACTCCCAGTAGAGGTATTCGTGTTCGGCCTGTTCGCCCTCGCCCAATAGCGTGGGGACGATGGAGATGCCGTCGGTCCATTCGGGGGTCTGGGCGCCGGCCAGCTGCAGCGCGGTCGGCATGAAGTCCCACATGGCGGTGGGCATGTCGCTGGTTTGGCCGGCGTTGATCTTGCCGGGCCACCAAACGATCAGCGGTGTGCGGATACCGCCCTCGTAGAGGTCCCGCTTGCCGCCACGCAGCGGGCCGTTCGAGTCGAGCGCTTCGATGGGCTTTCCACCCTCGGGCGTCGGGCCGTTGTCACTGGAGAAGAAGACGATGGTGTTGTCGGCGATGCCTTGTTTTTCCAGCTCGGCCAGGAGCTCGCCCATCTTCTGATCGATGAAGTTGATCATGCCCGCGTAGGTGGCCTTGGGGTGCTGCTGGTGGTAGTAGCCGCCGCGGTTGGGGGTCTCCTCGAACTTACCCATGTACGGCGCCCGGTATTCTTCAGGCACCTGCAGGTCGGCGTGCGGTGGGGTGAGTGCGATGTGGGCGAAGAAGGGCTTGTCGGTCTCGCCCTGCTCACCGATCCACCGCAGCGCATCGGCCATGCAGACCTCGCTGATGTAGTGCTTGCCGGTATAGCCCTCGTTGCCTTCGAGGGTTTCCTTCTTGTCATTGCGCCAAACCATCTCGGGGTAGTGGCGGTGGGCGGCGGCGTGCGAGGTCAGGCCGTAGAAGTAGTCGAAGCCCTTGTCGTTGACGTGGCCGCCGTCGTCGGTGTTACAGGACAGGCCGCTCTTGCCGA
>JANQJT010000046.1 GCA_028281485.1 Phycisphaeraceae bacterium | reverse complement strand
GGATGGGGGCGTGCGTTGGACCTGCCGATCGGACGGGCGTCGGCGTGGCACGTGATTCACAGTTTTTCGTTGGCTGATCCGCTGGGCGTGGTGAGTGTCGGGGGTCGTGTGATGCGCGGGGGAGGGTACTGGTACATGGGTTCGGTGCACGAGCCTTACCTGACGGGGTTTGTGACGCCGACGCAGGTGTGGAGCCGGGCGTCACGCGGGACGCCGCTGGCGATGGCAACGCGGGTGCTGCCGGGGCATCCGATGAGCAAGCCGTGGAAGATCATGGTGATCGGCGATCCGTTGTGGCGTTTGCGCGAGGGGCGGGTGGCACGGTCGGCTGCGGGTTGGCCTGAGGATGCGCGGGAGTATGTCCCGGATCGGGATGGGAAAGCGATCGAGATGCTGGTGTACCGGTGGGCGTGGGATTTGGAGATCGACGCGGCGCTCTTGAAAGAGGCGATTGATGGCGCGGACGGGTTGAGCGGTGATGAGCTGGACCTTGTGATGTACCTGCTGAGTGCGCGGCGTGATTGGGTGGGAATGGGGCGCGTTCCCAATGAGTTGCTGGCGGAGAACACGCTGGCGCGGAACCTGACGGCTGAGGGGATCGGACGGTTGACATCACAGCAGCTGCGCGACGGCGAGCTGGTCGAGGCGTCGCGGAACGTGGTGCGATTGAGCGAGATCGTAGAGGATCGGGTCGCTTTCCAAAATCTTCTGACCCATTGGGCGACAGCGATGGACGCTGCGGGGCAGGAGACGAAGGCGACGGCGCTGCTGCGTGCGATCGAAATCGGGGATAAGACGAGCCGCATGGGGAAGCTGGCGGCGGAACGGGTGCTGGGTAAGCGGCTATAATGTGCGTGTTATCGGTCGCAAGTGTGCGTCGGAGCCGAAGGCGGGTGTGGGGATGGTGATCGGGTCATAAGTGGTGGTTTTCAGATGCGTTAGCCGATAACTGGGCAGGAGGTTTTGCGCGCGCATGGCAAAGAAGCAAGGCAAGAAGACGGATCAGACGCGAACGGGCAGGGTGATCTTGAAGCGGGTCGCGTGGATCGTGGCGGCGGGAGTGTGGCTGCTGGCGGTGGTGTCGCTGTTGGGATACGACCCGATGGATTGGCCGAACCACGGGGTGGCTCCGCACAACGAGCAGATCCAGAACTGGTGCGGCCCGGTGGGCGCCGTGCTGAGTTACCAGCTGTACTACACGCTTGGGCCCGGAGTGTGGGTGTTGCTGACGGGTGTGGCGGCGCTGCTGGTGATGACGTTGCGGGGTCGGATGGTGGATCAGATTTGGCTTCGCGCGATCGGGGGCTTGATCTGCGCGGTGACGGCGAGCGGGATGATCGCGCTGGGTTTGCCGGAGTTGGGGTCGATGCCGGAGGGATCGGGGGGGATCGTGGCGATCTGGTTAGTCGATTTCCTGACGGGGCACCTGGCGTCGCTGGGGACTTTCCTGGTGTTGCTGGCGGTGTTTGCGGTGGGCGCGATCGTGGCGGTGGATGAGTTGCTGCTAGCGCTGCCGTCGGGTGTGCGCGTGGCGCTGAAGAAGGTGGCGATATTGGGTCGGCCGATCCCGGCGCTGGCGGGGATGGGTGGGCGGCTGCTGAGCCGAAAGGATCGGGATGAGCGGGCGACGAAGAAGCCGAAGCGCCGGCGCGATGAGGTCGTTGAGCCGGAGTTGGAGGATGAGCTCGAAGACGAGGAAGAATACGAATACGAAGAAGAGCTGATCGACGACGGTGATGAGGAAGAGTGGGAGGACGAGGAAGAAGACGCGTACGACGAACCCGACGCGGAGACGGCGGAGGACGAGGCGCCGATGCGTGAGGGCGTGAGCGCCGAGGCGGTGCGTGAGAAGATCAAGAACCTGCCGATCAGTTTCGCCCAGACGCAGCAGAGCAAGGAGCAGCTTGCGCCGATCCAGGACCTGTCGGGTTACAAGTTCCCGGGGATGGACCTGCTGGAGGATCCGGAATCGAACTTCACCGACGAGATGGCCAAGAGCGTGCGCGACCAGGCGGAGATCCTGGAGACGGCGCTGCAGACGTATCGGATCGACGCGGAGGTGGTGGCGATCGACGCGGGGCCCGTGATCACGCTGTACGAGGTGCAGCTGGCACCGGGGACGAAGGTGGCGGCGGTTCAGAACATCGCGTCGGACGTGGCGCGTGAGTTGAAGGCGCAGAACATCCGCATCGTGCCGAACACGGCGGGCAAGTCGACGGTGGGGATCGAGGTGCCGAATCAGAAGAAGGAGCGGGTGCGTCTGAAGGACCTGATGCAGATCGGCGGGAAGAAGGTGCGTGACACGATGCGCCTGCCGATGTACCTGGGCAAGGACGCGTCGGGCAATCCGCTGATCGCGGACCTGGCGACGATGCCGCACATGCTGATCGCGGGCACGACGGGGTCGGGCAAGAGCGTTTGCATGAACTCGATCATCATGTCGCTGCTTTTCTGTCGTCGGCCGGACGAGGTGAAGCTGGTGCTGGTGGACCCGAAGATGGTGGAGATGGCGCAGTTCAGGAACATCCCGCACCTGATGTGTCCGGTGGTGACGGACATGGGGAAGGCGGCGGCGATCCTGGAGTGGGCGGTGACGAAGATGGACGAGCGATACGAGCTTCTTGCGGACGCGGGTGTGCGCGACATCAACGCGTACAACGATCTGGGTGAAGAGGAGCTGTACGAACGGATGGAGGTGGAGACGGAGGCGGAGCGGGCGAAGGTTCCCAGCAAGCTGCACCGGATGGTGTTTGTGATCGACGAGCTGGCGGACCTGATGATGACGAACAAGGACGTGGAGCATCACATCGTGCGTATCGCGCAGAAGGCGCGCGCGGTGGGGTTGCACCTGATTCTGGCGACGCAGCGGCCGCAGGCGAACGTGGTGACAGGGCTGATCAAGTCGAACATGCCGTGTCGTATTTGTATGAAGGTGGCGAGCGGGATGGACAGCCGGATCGTGCTGGACAGCAAGGGCGGGGAGCTGCTGCTGGGTCACGGGGACATGTTGTACCTGTCGCCGCGTTCGGCTGAGCTGACGCGTGCGCAGGGGACGCTGGTGGATGATATTGAGATTCGGCGGGCGGTGAAGTTCTTGAAGGAGGTTGCGGCGCAGAGCTTCGAGCCGCAGCTGGTGCAGCTGCCGGGCGCGGGTGGGCGCGATGTGGACGAGGAGTCGATACGCGATCCGCTGTTTGAGAAGGCGGTGGAGGTGGTGCTGGAGACGCAGCGTGGGAGCGTGTCGCTGATTCAGCGGCGGCTGACGATCGGGTATTCGCGTGCGAGCCGACTGGTGGAGGCGATGGCGCTGGCGGGGATTTTGGGGTCACACAAGAACGCGCAGGCGCGCGAGGTGATGATCAGTCTGGACGAGTGGGAGGCGATGAAGGCGCAGCTGGCGGCGACGGAGGCCGAGGGGACGCTGTACGCGGATACGGTTGAGACGCCGAGTGAGGCGGAGGCGGGTGGCGAGGCGAAGGTCAAAGCCGAGTCTGAGGCCGAGTTGGATGTCGAAGAAGACGAGGAGGGTGTTGAGGAAGAGGTAGAAGAAGAGGAAGCGAAAGAAGCTGAGGCCGCTGAGCCGGAGGAAGAGGAGGGAGAAGAAGAGGAAGAAGAGGACGTGGAGTACGAGTACGTGTACGAGGATGACCCGGAGGCGTCGGGGGAAGAGGACGCGGACGGGGAGTATGAGTACGAGTACGTGGAGGAAGAGGTGGAGGAAGAAGAGGAGAGCGCGTAGGCATTACCGGGGAAGTTGGACAGTTGATGGCGCGGAATGGGTTTGTGTGTCGCGTCGCGTGGGAAGATCAATCGATGGCTATCCATTGCTGTGGTGGCGTGGAGACGCTTCTTATCTCTAGCTGAACATGGAGGTTCAGGCATGAAACAGTCTCGCATCAATTTGTTTTGGCTGATCGTTTTTGGTTGCACCCTGCCTTTGGGCGTGGTGTTGTCAACGCATCTTGCGCGTCGGAGTTTTGAGAGGGTGAAGCTGCGCGGACAGACGATCCGTGTGAAGGGTTACGCGGAGCAGGCGATCGAGTCGGACCGGGCGCACTGGTCGGCGGAGATCACCAGGCGGCACGCGGACCGTACGGAGGCGTACAACCGGTTGCGCGCGGATCGAGAGAAGCTGTTGCGGTTTCTGAACGAAAAAGGGTTTGACCACAACGATGTCAGCATGGCGCCGGTACAGATCGGCGAGCTGATCCGGCGTGACGAGAAGGGGAACCGGACCAATGAGATCGAGTACTACAAGGTGAGCCAGCGTTTCTCGATCGCGTCGAACGATGTGCGGAAGGTGGCGGGTGTGGCGCGAGATGCGGCGGGGCTTATCTCGGAGGGGATCAACCTGGAGGCGGATTCGCCGCAGTACCTGTATACGGGGATGAACGACTTGAAGCTGGAGATGCTCGGGCGGGCGACGATGAACGCGCGGGATCGAGCTGACAGGCTTGTGTCGGCGTCTGACAACACGCTGGGGACGCTGCGATCGGCGAGCCAGGGTGTGTTTCAGATCACACCCGCCTACTCCAACGAGGTGAGCAACAGCGGGTACAACGATACGCGAAGCATCGACAAGAAGATCCGCGCGGTGGTGACGATGGAGTACGAGATCCGATAGCCCCCTGCCCCCGGACCCCCGGAAGGTGGGCTATGAAAGTGGTTTTCATTTTTGATCAACTTACGCGGCACGTGTGTCGCGTTTTTTCTTGGTCGCGGGGGGTCGGGTGCGTAGGATGTTGGCGTTGTCGGGTGTCTGAAAAAACAAGCGAGGAGCGTGATCATGTTGAACCGGATGATGATTGTGGCGTGCGTGTTGGTGAGTCTGGCGGCGGTGGTGGTGTTGGTGGATCGGACGACGCCCCAGGCGATGGCGCACTGCCAGGTGCCGTGCGGGATTTACGATGACGCGTCGCGGCTCGAGCGGATGATGGAGGACGCGACGACGATCGAGAAGGCGGTGGCGCAGATGGGGGCGCTGGCGGGCCGGGACGATGCGCAGGGGCGGCAGCAGTTTGCGCGGTGGGTGACGACGAAGGAGGATCACGCGTCGAACATCATCTCGGTGACCGGTGAGTATTTCCTGACGCAGAAGATCAAGCCGGTGGCGAAGGGCGCGGAGGGGTACGACGCGTACCTGAAGCGGTTGGCGGATCATCACGCGGTGATGGTGGCGGCGATGAAGTGTAAGCAGAACGCGGGCGCGGCGGAGGTGGCGTCGCTGAAGGAGGCGATCGGCGTGATCGGGCATTACTGGGGCGTGGAACACCGGCACACGATCGACATGCGGTGAGTGAGCTACAGTCGTTTGCGTGTCATGGCGCGGCGCATTTCTTTTTTGGCGTCGTCTTTTCGCATGGACTCGCGTTTGTCGCCCTTTTGTTTGCCGCGTGCGACGGCGAGTTCGAGCTTGGCGATGCCGCGCTTGTTGAAGTAGAGGGCGAGGGGGATGAGGGTGGTGCCCTTGGAGGTGGTTTGGCCGAAGAGGCGTTCGATCTCGCGTTTGCGCGCGAGGAGCTTGCGTTTGCGTTTGGGGGCGTGTGAGTCGACGGGGGCGTTGGTGTAGGCGGCGATGTCGACGTCGTAGAGCCAGAGCTCCATGGGCTTGGGGTCGACGGCGGCGAAGCCCTCGGCGATGGAGACCTTGCCATCGCGGATGGACTTGACCTCGGAGCCGGTGAGCATGATGCCGACCTCGAGGGTTTCTTCGATGATGTAGTCGTGCCGCGCCTTGCGGTTGAGGATGCGGGGGGAGTCTGTCGGGGGTTTCTTGGCCATGGGGGAGACGACTATAGCATCGGATAGTTGGGTGGGCGATTTACTTTCCGACGCAGAAGGTGGCGAAGACGCGTCCGATGACGTCGTCGGGGGTGACGTTTCCGCCGAGCGTGCCGAGGGCGTCGAGGGCGGAGCGCATCTCGAGGGCGACGAGTTCGGGGGCGGCGAGGGAGGGCGCGGCGGGGTCGAAGGCGCGGGTTGCGCGGTCGAGCGCGTCTGCGGCGTCGCGGAGGGCGGCGGCGTGGCGGGGCTGGAGCGCGAGGGTCTGGCCGGCCAGCGTGACGGCGCGGTGGCGGAGGCGTGAGGCGATGAGGTGGCGGAGGTCGCCGAGGTTGGAGCCGGTGTGAGCGCTGACGGCGATGTCCGCCCCCGGAATGGTTTCATTTGCCTGGTCGGACATTGTTGTGATGTGCAGGACGGGTGTGTTGGGTGTGAGGATGTCGTCGAGGTGTTCGAAGGTGTCGGGCGAGAGGTGGAGGACGAGGTCGGCGGCGGCGATGGCGGCGCGGGCGGCGGATTGCGTGTCGGCTTCGAGCTGGCCTCCGACGACCTCGAGGCCTGCGATGTCGACGAGCATGACCTCGGCGTCCCGGCCGTCGATGTGGAGACGGAGGGGTTCGGTGAGGACGTCGCGGGTGGTGCCGGCGACGGGTGTGGCGACCGCCCTTTCGCGACCGAGCAGCGCGTTGAAGAGCGTGCTCTTGCCGGCGTTGGGTCGGCCGGCGAGGACGACGCGGGGGAGGTCTTCGAGCTGGTTCCAGGTGCGCGAGCGGGTGGTCAGGTCGGCGAGGTCGGCGGCGCGTTGTTTGAGCTGGTCGTGGAGGTCGGCGGGTGTGATGGGGACCACGTCGTCCTGGTCGGTGAAGTCGATGCCGGCCTCGACGAGGGCGAGGGATTGGGCGAGGCGTTGGACGAGTTGCTCAGCCCATGCGCCGAGCGAGCCGGTGCGGAGGAGTCGCGCGGCGGCGAGTTGTGTGTCGGAGACGGCGGAGATGGTGGCGGCGATGCCTTCGACGCGTGTGAGGTCGATGCGGCCGGCGGTGTAGGCGCGTCGCGTGAATTGGCCGGGCTCGGCGAGGTGAAGGTCGGGACGGCTGAGCAGCAGGTGGAGGACGCGTTCGAGCAGCGCGGGGTTGCCGGGGAGCTGGAGTTCGAGTGTGTGTTCGGCGGTGTAGGAGTGGGGTGCGGGGCAGTGCGCGACGAGGACGGGCAGCGCGAGGTCGCCCAGCGTGAGGCGGGTAGGCGTCGGGTTGCGCGGTGGGAGGGACGCGGAGAGGTGGTCGGAGATGATGGATGGGACAGCGGGGCCTGAGAGACGGATGATGCCACGGGGGGATCGGCCGGGCGGCGATCCGACGGCGATGATGGTGGTGCGATCGGGTGGCGCGGTGACCATGGCGGTGTGTTGGTTAGCGCTTGCGTTTGCGACCGGAACCGCCGCCCTTCTGGGCCTGCTGCTGGCGCTGGGCGAGTTCTTTCTGGCGCGCCTCGGCGGCCTTTTGCATGCGGTCGAGGAAGCCACCGGGCTTGGGGGCCTTGCGCTGCGGGGGCTTGTCGAACTCGCCGGCCTCTTCCATTTGCTTGAGTTTCCGGCGGACGATCTTGGAGTCGATGATGCCGGAGACGGAGCTGGCGAGCATGTAGAGGGTGAGACCGGAGGGCGCCTTGTAGAGGAAGATGGGGAACAGGAGCATCATGAACTTCATGATCTTCTGCTGCTGCTTGGCCTGGTCGGAGAGTTCTGTGGTCGTCGGGGGCTGCATGAGCTTCTGCTGCACGAGGAAGACGAACATCATGAGGATGGGGAGGATGTTGAGGTGGGAGATGTGCCATCCGACGAAGGGAATCGTGAAGCCTGCGCCGAGGGGGATGAACTTGTCTTCGCTGGAGAGGTCGGTGAGGAAGTTCCACTGTGTGCCGAACGATTCGGCGATGCGGTGGAAGGCGTCGTAGAAGGCGGGCTGGTGGCGGAGCTCGATGGCGAAGAAGAGCATAGCATAGAGGGCGATCCAGATGGGCATCTGGAGGAACATGGGGAAGCACCCCATGGCCATGCCGGCGGGGTTGACGCCCTTCTCGCGGTAGAGCTTCATCATCTCCTGGTTGAGTTTCTGGCTGTCGTCCTTGTGCTTCTTCTTGAGCTTCTCGACCTCGGGCTGGAGGGTCTGCATCTGCTTGCTGAAGCGCATCATGTTGAGCTGCGACTTCTTGGTGACGGGGTGGAGGATGAGCCGGACGATGACGGTGAGCAGGAGGATGGCGATGCCCCAGTCGCGGACGATCATGTGGAAGAAGTGCAGGAGGCTGAGGAGGATCTCGCCGAGCCAGCCGAAGGTGAGGAAGGAGCAGCAGCCGCCGATGTTGTAGATGACGAGCTTGTGGAGGCCGATGGACTTGTAGACGGGGTCGTCCTTGAGGAGGGCGGGGTCCTTGGGGCCGGCGTAGAGGGCGACGTCGAGGGAGAGGGACTGGCCGGTCTCGACGGTGCGTGAGCCGGACTGCATGGTGAGCAGGAGGTTCTGCTTGTCGTGTCCGTTGAGGCCGCCGTTGTTGAGTGCGAGCTTGCTGATGTAGGGGAAGGCGTCGTCGACGTGTCGGGAGACGGGGGCCTGGCCATCTGTGGGGACGGGGATGTCGGGCGTGACGGCGGCGATGAAGTAGCGGTTGGTCATCGCGGCGAAGGTGAGGGACTTGGGTGTGTCTTCGTCGATGCGCTGCAGGCGGGCGTCCCAGAGGAAGGGGTCTTCTTCTTCGACGGCGTCCTTGCGCTTGATGCCGGTTTCGTACTCGATGTAGACGCGGCCGGTGTTGTCGTCGGCGCGGTTGTAGCCGAAGTTGACGCTGCGGCGGTCGCCGAGGTAGCTGGCCTGGTAGCCGAGATCGCCGGGGCCGAACTGTGCGAGCTCGACCTGTAGGGGTGCGTCGGTGAGGTTCTCGACGGACTGGGCGAGGTGAATTTCGTAGCGGTTGGGCTGAAGGGTGTAGGTGCGGCGGATGGTGGCGATGGGGGTGGCCTGGCCGGCGGCGTCAACGGATTCGATGACGAGTTGCATGTCGACGCGGCCGTCGTTTGTTGCGGGGTCGGGGTCGGAGGTGATCTGCCAGCTCTTGTTGAACAGGTCGATGTGTTGTTCGTTGATGATGATGCGGCTGGCGGCGAAGGGGTAGTAGTAATAGGCGGGCTCGGTGGAGCCGGGAGTGAAGATGCCGAAGCGCTGCTGGATGGTGTAGGGGTGGTGTTCGAGGGGGTCGGTGGAGTACCTGGCGAGTTGGATGGACTTGATGCCGGCGCCCCATGGGGTGAACTCGGCCTGGAGGTTGAACTCATTGTCTTCGTGCTGGGCGGAGCCGATGACGGGCGGGGTCTGGTCGAAGACCTGGCGGGCGGAGAGTGTGCCGAGGGAGAGAGAGTCAATGGGTGGGACGGGGGAGACGGTGTCGGGGGTTTCGATGGTATCGACCGGGTCTGCCTCTGCATCTGCATCGACGACGGTGATGGGTGCGTCTTCGGCGGGCTGGGTGGCGGCGTCCGGGTCGGCGGGTTGCGTGGCGGGGATGGGGGGTTCGGCAGGGTCGGTGTCCTGCTGGTTGGTCGTGGTTGCGTAGAGCAGGAGGACAACCATGAGGCTGCCGGAGGCGAGAAACAGTGTGATCAGGGAGCGAGGCAAGGTGTGTGTCCTTTGGATGGATTGGGGGAAAGATGGGCAGTATACGGGGGTGTGAGGGATGCGGCCAGCATACGGGGGGTGGAGGCGGGCTTGG
>JANQJT010000041.1 GCA_028281485.1 Phycisphaeraceae bacterium | reverse complement strand
CGACCTTGATGACCTTGGCGCTGATGGCGTCGCCCTTCTTGACGACCTCGCCGGCCGACTGCACGCGACCCCAGCCCAGCTCGCCCATGGGTACCAGGCCCTCGACGCCGGGCTCGACCTCGACGAATACGCCGAACTTGGTGAGCTTGACGACGTTGCCGGTGACCTGATCGCCCACGGTGTAGCGGGTAGCGATAGAGTCCCACGGGTTGGGGGCCGCGGCCTTCATGCTGAGGGAGATGCGGTTCTTTTCCGTATCGATCGACATGACCTTGACGCGGACCTTGTCGCCGACCTTGACGACCTCTTCGACCTTGCCGACGCGTTGGTAGGACAGGTCGGAGATGTGCACCAGGCCGTCGACGCCGCCGAGATCGATGAACGCGCCGTACTGCTGGATGGAGCTGACGGTGCCTTCCATGAGGTCGCCGGACTTGATGTTGGCCATGGTCTCGGCCTTGGCGGCCTCGCGTTGCTCGGCGAGGACGGCGCGGCGGGAGAGCACGATCTTCTTGCCGCGGCGGTCGAGCTCGATCACCTTGCACTGGACCTTCTTGCCGAGGAACTCGTGGAAGTCATCGATGCGGTGCATCTCGATCTGGCTGGCGGGCATGAACGCGCGCTGGCCGGCGAGCTTGAGCTCGAGGCCGCCGGTGTTCGAACCGGTGACGAACGCCTCGACGACCATGCCGCGTTCGAGCGTCTGCCAGGTGGCCTTCTCGACGGCGCCCTGGCGGGAGAGCTTGACCAGGCCTTCGTCGCCGAGCAGGCCCTCGACGACGAACTCCATCTCGGCGCCGATCTCGGGTTTATCCTCGAACTGGCTGAGCGGGACGATGCCCTGGCTCTTGCCGCCGATGTCGACGAAGACGTCGTCGTCGTGGATGGCGACGATCGATCCCTTGGCCATCTGGTGCTCGCCGGGGCGCACGGGCGTCGGCTCGGTCAGCGGCGGCTGGGAGACGTTGTCCATCACGGACATATCGCCGAGGGCGTCGGCGATCTCCTTCTCCAATTGTTCGTCGATCTGGGTTTGTGCCGGCTGTTCGGGGTCAGTCATGAAAATAACTCTGCATCAAGCACGAAGACACGGGCAAGAAGTGAATATCATCCTTCTGCCCAGGATTGCGGATATCCAATAGCCCATCATTTTACGAGGGGCAAGGGGCGGACCACAAGCCGCCACCGGGTTCAGGCGTAATTAGATTATCGTCATGTGGGATATCGATGGTTAGCGGCCGGTTGATTTGCCTTTGATTGTCAGCGACGTGGTTTTGCCGCGTTTGCCGTGCCCTTTGCCGCCACAGCCGCCGTGATAGAGCAATTTCCAGGCCCAATGGCCCAGGTACCCTCCCGCTGCGGCGACGATCAGGATGACGATGAGATAATCCATCGTGTCGGGCCCTCTTTAAGCGGCGATCATGGAGCCGACCTGGTAGGTCGCTACGGCACCGATCCACGCCAGCACGGTCATGTAGACGAAGGTGAACACCGCCCACCGCCAGTTCAGCTCGCGCACGATCACGGCCAGCGTCGCGCCGCACTGGCTGCACAGCGCGAAGAAGACCATCACGGCGAAGACGACGGGGAGCGTGAAGACCGGGCTGCCGTCGGGGTGGGTGCTGGCGGCCATGGCGTCACGCAGCGCATCGGACTCCTCGTCCTCCTCGCCACCCAGCGAGTAGGTGATGCCGAGCGTGGCGATGATGACCTCGCGAGCGGGGAAGCTGGCCAGCACCCCCACGGTGGTCTTCCAATCGAAGCCCGCGGGTGCGAAGACGGGTTGGGCGGCCTTGCCGGCGCGGCCCATGTAGCTCTGCTCCATGTAGGCCGAGTCGATGGCGTGTTGCAGCAAGCCGGCGGCGTCTTCGTCGGTCTCGACCAGCGCCGTCAGTTCGTCAACGGTGATGTTCTGTGCGACGGCGTGTTGTTCGGTGACGCGCGTCTCGACATCGGCGGGCCGGGGGAAATACAGCAGCGCCCAGATGATGATCGTGAAGGCGAAGATGACCGTGCCGGCGCGGATGAGGAACTCCTTGCCGCGGTCCCACATGCGCCAAAGCACATCGCGGGCCTGAGGCACGTGGTAGCTGGGCATCTCCAGGACGAACGGGCTGGGCTTGGTGCGGAGGATGAAGCGGTTCATCACTACGGCGATGGGCAGGGCGACGGCGAGGCCGACGAAGTGCATCGCAAACAGGCACAGGGCCGCGATGGTCGCGCCGTGCACGGGTTCGACAAACGCGCCGATGAAGAGGATGTAGACCGGGAGGCGGGCTGAGCAGCTCATCAGGGGGACGATGAGGATGGTGGTGAGGCGTGCCTTGGGGTCTTCGATGGTGCGTGCGCCCATGACACCGGGGATGGCGCAGGCGTAGCCGGAGAGCATGGGCACGAAGCTCTTGCCGTTGAGACCACACCACGAGAACAGCTTGTCCATGAGGAACGCGGCGCGCGCCATGTAGCCGGAGTCTTCGAGGATGGCGATGAACAGGAAGAGGATGAGGATCTGTGGGAGGAAGATGACCACGCCGCCGACGCCGCCGATGACGCCGTCAACGACCAGCGACTGCAGCATGGGCGAGCCTTCGAGCAGCCCCCCCGCCCAGTCGCCGATCGAACCGAACAACCAGTCGATGCCGTCCATCATTGGGCCGGCCCAGGTGTAGATCGATTGGAACACGACCCACATCAGCGCCACGAAGATGATCAGGCCCCAGAAGCGGTGGGTGAGCACCTTGTCGACCGACTCGGTCGTGGTGGCCTTGCGCTGCGTAGGGTGTGTGATCACGCCTTCGATCTGCTCGGCGAGGAAGCCGTAGCGGAGGACGGCCTCGGTGCTGATCGGATCGAGATCGTTGTCGGTGAGGATTTGTCGCGCGTCGGTCTGCGCCTTGCGGTGCTCGGCGGGCAGCTCGATGCAGCAGTCGATGTCAAAAAGGAATCGTGTGCGTTCGGCGGCGGCGTAAGCCTGATCGGTGGCCCGGTGGAACTGCGCATCGGCGTCGACGACGGGCTGGGGCCAATCGACGGTGACCATGCGCGTTTCGTCTTCGAGGGCGTGGGCGATCGCGTCGCGTAACTCCTCGATGCCCTCGCCCTTGGCGGCGACGGTAGGCACGACGGGCACGCCGAGCCGATCGGAGAGCAGCTGGGTGTCGATGACGATGTTGCGGTCGCGTGCCTGGTCCCACATGTTCAGCGCGATGACCATGGGCAGGCCGAGTTCGCTGATCTGTGAGGCGAGGAAGAGGTTGCGCATGAGGTTGGCCGCGTCGACGACGCAGACGATGACGTCGGGTTTTTTCGTGCCGGCCATGTGCCCGGTGAGCACGTCGAAGACGACGCGTTCGTCCAGCGAGGCCGCGGCCAGTGAGTAAGCGCCGGGCAGATCGATGACAGCCATCGCTTCGCCGGCGATGCGCGTCGAGCCGGCCTTCTTTTCAACGGTGACGCCGGGGTAGTTGCCGACGCGCTGGCGCACGCCGGTGAGGCGGTTGAACAGCGTGGTCTTGCCGGTGTTGGGATTGCCGACCAGCGCGATTTCGATCTGGCCGATCGCTTCGTTAACGGTGGATGTTTGTGTGGCTTCCACGGGTGTGTTCCGCGTGAACGGGTTGGCGATACCCCGGGTGTTGGGTATCGGGATTCTGCTTTATGAGGAAGGTCGGGCGATCAGGCGGGCTCGACCTGGAGGACGGAGGCTTCGCTTCGGCGAAGGCTGACGCGGCCGCTGTCGAGTTGGACGGTCACGGGGTCGCCGAACGGTGCGACCTGAACGACCTCGACGTCCCTGCCGGGCAGCATGCCCATGGCCATGAGTCGTTGGGTGATGGCGATGCGACCGGTGAAGCCGGTGATGCGGGCCCGTTGCTGACGCTTTAATTCGCTGAGAAACACGTTGGCCAACCCTTCCACGCCCATGTGGCGGCAGTTGAGAATGGATCGCATTATCAGAAAAGACTGTACAGCGTCAAGGAACATTAATCAACTTTTTTGTCCTGTATATTGAATAGTTCTGAACCGCCCTGCCGCGGGAATAATGACGCCTATGACCTCTGGCGGTGCGGGCAGGCGGTTCTATAATGCGTGTGGTGCCGGTTTTTGAATCGGACAAACAGTGCCCCCCGCCGGAGCCGTATCGCAATGGGCTACGACTTTTCCGCTGATAACTATGTCACGACACAGCTGCGCAAGGTGATCAACTGGTCGCGTCGCTCGTCGGTGTGGCCGCTGCCGTTTGCCACGGCCTGCTGCGGCATCGAGCTGATGGCCACGGCTTCGAGCCGATACGACCTGGCTCGTTTCGGTGCGGAGGTGATGCGGTTCAGCCCCCGTCAGAGCGATCTGCTGATCGTGGCGGGCCGGGTGAGCATCAAGATGATGCCGGTGCTGCAGCGGATCTATCAGCAGATGACCGAGCCGAAGTGGGTGATCTCGATGGGCGCGTGTGCCTCGACGGGCGGCGTGTTCGATACCTACGCGGTGGTGCAGGGTGTGGATCAGTTCCTGCCGGTCGACGTGTACGTGCCGGGTTGTCCACCCCGTCCCGAAACGCTGATGGAAGGCATCATGACCATCCAGAAGATCATCGATGAGGATGGCCTGCCGCCGTCGGGTCGCAAGCCGCTGAACGTGGCGGTTCAGCCCAGCCACGAAGTCACCGCTCAGCCGGTGCCGCTGAACATCTCTGTAAATTAATCGCAATTCCAACGTCTCTATGCAAGAATCCCCGCCCCGTGTGCGTTTTATGGTGTAGGGACGCGGTTATTGCGTTCTTATGGTGTGCCCGCGGGCCGGGACGCGTATTCTTTTAGGCAGTGATCCGTACTTCTACATGAGGCAGGACGCCACGAGATGCACATCAAATCGCTGAGCCCAGGCGGTGCCGGTTTATTCCGTGTTGGGGTTGTGCCCTGGCTGTGGCTGATCTTGTGTGTGGCGGTGATTGCACCGATCGCCGTTGCCGAAGATCAGACGCTACCGATGTTCGATGTCGAATCGATCGATGAGCAGTGGGAGATCGACGAAGACTCCGGTGCGCTGTCCTACAGCGGCGACGAGGCGCCGGATCTGGTGATCAACAAGCAGGCGCTGCGGCAGCGCGGCGTGACACTGCAGATCGAGGGGAACATGACGGGGGTAGCGATCGAGTCGGCCGGGCACAGCCTGACCGTCGGAGAAAACTACAGCGCCCACCGATTCAGCCTGAATCGATCGGTGATCTTGCACAACACCAAAAACGACATCGATGCGAGCAGCGTCTGGCGGACGCTGCTGCGTGACGGCAACTCGCCGGTCGCGATTTTTCGTTTTGTGGATGGCGAACGGGTCACGATCAAGATCAAGTACGACAACGAGGAAGACGAGCCTAACGAAGACGATGCGGACGACACCGGGCCGGGGTTTGCGCCGGACGGCGACAACCCGCTGGCGATCAACCGGGTCAACGGCATGCTGCTGCAGGCGCGCAAGTCGCTGTTCAACATCGAACTGGAGACCGTGAACCCGACGGTGAGCCGGCTGACGTTTGCGGTGTTGCTCTCCGAAGACGGCTTTGCGATCACGCAGTTCCACGCGCTGCGCAGCAGCGCGGGGGGCGTGGCGCTCGTGCCGGGGTTGCAGGAGCCGGTGCCGATCGAGTTGTGGGCGGTGCACCCGGAGCTGGATCTGGCGCTGATCAAGCTGCCATCGAACACGTACGACGACAGCGGGATGATGCACGTGTTGCCGATCGATCCCGATGGTCCGGAGTCGGGCGAGGCGATCT
>JANQJT010000009.1 GCA_028281485.1 Phycisphaeraceae bacterium | reverse complement strand
ATCGTTTGCTGCGGAGACGGGGGGTTGTGGAAGCCGTCGACGGAGGCGTGGATGACGGGGCGGTTGCGTTGTTGGAGGTGGGAGATGAGGTCTGCGGCGAGTGTGGTTTTGCCGGAGGCGCCTGGGCCGTCGATCCCGACGCGGACGGGGTGGGGGCGATCGACGGCGTCGATCATGTCGGCGAGCTGGTTGAGGAGTTTTGTGCGGGGCATGGGGGCAGTATAGGGGAATTGCTGATTGCTGATCTCTTATTGCTGATTGGGGGAGGGAAGCGCTCCCCTGCGGGTCGCGGCTAAACGGGACCGCTTGCTGACGCGCGCGGCTCGTAAAAAAATCGTTTGCTGCGGAGACGAGGTGTTGTTGAAAGGAAAAGCCCCGGGGGCCGGGCCGGGGCGGAATCGTGAGGGTTGTTGTTGGGTGGGTTGGGGAGGTTATATGTGCAGATGGATCAGGAGGCGGCGGTGGAGGGGAGTTCGGCGATCTCTTCGTTGAGTTGCTTGACCCATGCGGCGATGCGTGATTCGGTCTTGTGGGATTGGCAGTCTTCGTCGAGTGCGAGGCCGCAGAACTTGTTGTCTTCGATGAGTGCGCGGGAGTCGTCGAAGGTGTGGTCGTCGGTGTCGGTGTAGCCCATGCCGACGGAGGCGCCGGCTTCCTTGAAGGATTCGTGGAGGATGCCGATGGCGTCCTGGTAGGTGTCGGCGTAGCCGTCCTGATCGCCGAGTCCGAAGAAGACGGCGTGGATGCCGGTCAGGTCGACCTCGGAGAGGTTGGTGTTCATGTCTTCCCAGTCGTATTGGAGTTCGCCGACGTCCCATGTGGGGCAGCCGATGATGAGCAGTTCGTACTGGGTGAGGTCCTGGGGCGTGAGGCCGCTGACTTCGCGGACTTCGAGATCGCCTTGCCATTCGTCTTTGATCTGTTCGGCGATGGCTTCGGTCTTGCCGGTGAACGAGCCGTAGATGAGGGCGGTTTTCATGGGGGTTATTCCTTGGGATCGGAGTCTTTGTCGGACTGATGGTCGATCGGGTCATCGTCCGGCGGCTGTGGGTTGTTGTTTTGGGGGTCGTTGTCCGGGTTGGGGGGGAGGTGGCGCTCGAAGGAGGAGATGCCGCAGGCGTCGTCTGCCATGAGCTGTGCGAAGTCATCGACGGCGACGCTGAGCAGTCGGCTGAGTTTTTTGATGTCGCCGGGCCCGAGGTCGAGCTTGGCGAGGCCGATCTGGAGTTCGTATCGGCCGAGGGGTGTGCGTACGACACGCATGAGGGGGCTTGGATTGTAGGTTGACGGCATGTGCGGGCCCATTCAATAGTAATAATGAGACTCAATCTCAACATATTGGAGGTGCGTTGTCAAGGAGAGGTGGGGATAGACAGGGGGTGAGGGGGTGGCGGATGAGGGTGGGAGATGGGGGTGGGGTGGACAAAGAATGGTGATGGGGGTCGGCGATGCCGGGGTGGAATAAGAGAAGCGCTCCCCTGCGGGTCGCGGCTAAACGGGACCGCTTGCTGACGCGCGCGGCTCGTTGGATTATTCATTCACCGCAGAGATGCGGGTCGTATCGGAAACGTTTACCGCGGAGGCGCGGGGGAGTGCGGAGGGACGCGGAGCGGTGGGGCTGGCTGCGTTCGAACCACCCTACTTGCTGTCCATAGGAGTGCGATTAATAGTCCAGTGCCAATACAAAGAATGGCTAAGCCAAGTTTGAAGAAGTATTGCATGTGCACTGCCCCTATTCAGATTGTGGATGACTGTTCGTTTACACGTCGAGGTTTTTGACTTCGAGGGCGTGTTCTTCGATGTACTTGCGGCGTTGTTCGACGTTCTCGCCCATGAGGATGGAGAAGAGTTTCTCGGCTTCGGAGGCCTCGTCCCAGTCGACCTTGAGGAGGGTGCGGACTTCGGGGTCCATGGTGGTTTCCCAGAGCTCGTCGGCGTTCATTTCGCCGAGGCCCTTGAAGCGTTTGATCTCCATGCCCTGGCGGCCGACCTCGTGGATGGCGTTGACGATGGTGGCGATGTTGGGGATGTCGATGATCTTCTCGTTGTCGGAGCCGGCGGCGGTGGCGAGGGCGTACTTGGTGGGGAGTCTTTCCCCGGAGACGGACTGCTCCTGGGTGAGAGCGTAGTCGTCGATGGGTAGGCCGGCCTCGGCGAGCTGGGGGATGAGTTTTTCGAGTTCCTTGACCTCGTGCAGCTCGGAGAAGGGGACGGGGTGTTTCTGGTTGTCGCTGGTGAGCGTGTATGCTTCGTTGGTGATGGGGTCGATGGAGATGTTGTGGTTTTTGAGGTCGACGAGTGCGTCCTGTTCGTTCCAGTAGAAGGCTTCGGACTCGGGGAGCTGGACGCGGAAGCGGGGGAGTCGGCTGGCGTCGGTGGGGTCGCCGGCGCGCATCATGAGGAACTCGGTGAAGATGATGCCGCGGCGCTGGATGATGGTGACCAGGTCGTAGAGCTGGTCGAGGAGCTTGATGGCGGCGAGGAGTTCGTCGCCGGCCAGTCGCTTGAGTTCGTTGCCTTCGGTGTCGCGGAGGATGAGCTGTGCGCCGTCGAGTCCGAGCGCGGAGAGTGCTTCGGACATGCGTTTTTCGTTGAGGACGTATTCCTTTTTCTTGCCGCGTTTGATCTGGTAGAGGGGGGGCTGGGCGATGAAGATGCGGCCCTGTCGGATGAGTTCGGGCATCTGGCGGAAGAAGAAGGTGAGCAGGAGCGTGCGGATGTGTGAGCCGTCGACGTCGGCGTCGGTCATGATAATGACGCGGCCGTAGCGGAGGTTGTCGATGTTGAAGTCCTGTGATGCGATGCCGCACTTGAGGGCCTGGATGATGACGCGGATTTCCTCGTGGTTGAGCATCTTGTCGACGCGTGCTTTTTCGACGTTGAGGATCTTGCCCTTGAGGGGGAGGATCGCCTGGGTCTTGTTATCGCGGCCGCCCTTGGCGGAGCCTCCGGCGGAATCACCCTCGACGAGGTAGAGCTCGGAGGATTCGACGTCTTTGGAGAGGCAGTC
>JANQJT010000269.1 GCA_028281485.1 Phycisphaeraceae bacterium | reverse complement strand
CACGCGGTGGGTGGAAAGTACGCGGGTGTCAGCCAAGCGAAAAAGCCACCGACCGGACTTGAACCGGTAACCTGCGCATTACAAATGCGCTGCTCTGCCAATTGAGCTACGGTGGCGAACCGGGCCATTATTGATCGGAAACGGGGTTTTGGCCAGCGTGGGTCTTCGGGTGTGATCAGCGTGGCTGCCAGGCGGCCGCAGCTGAGGTCCACGATTCGGCGTCGGCGGTGAGCCGGTCCCATTGCTTTGCGGCGACGAGAGCGGGGCTGACCAGCGAGCCACCCACCCCGACGGCGGCGGCACCGGCGGCGATGTAATCGGCGAGGTTGGTCAGACGCACGCCCCCGGTGGGCACGAGCCGTAGCTCGGGCATCGGGGCGAGCAGGGCCTTGATGTAGGCAGGGCCGAGGCTGTCGGCGGGGAAGACCTTGACCATCGTCGCACCGGCATCGGAGGCCACGGCCACCTCCGTCGGCGTGTACGCGCCGGGGCAGATGGGAATGCTTGCGGCGACGGCCGCCTCGATGGTGGGCCGATCGAACGTGGGTGCGACGAGGAACTGTGCGCCGGCTTCGATGGCGCGGCGCGCATCGTCGGCGGTGCGAACCGTGCCGGCACCGATGAGGCAGTCGTTTGCGATAGACCCGCGCACCTGTTGAATGATCGTCAGCGCATCGGGTGTGTTGAGTGTGACTTCGACGGCTTCGAGACCGCCGGCGTAGAGCGCGGCGCAGGCGTCGGCCAGGCCGACGGATTGATCGGCGCGGATGATGGCGATGATGGGGTTGCGCTGGAGCATGTGCGAACGCGATTATAGTCGCGTGGGGACACGGGGGTTGGACGCAGGAACGATGTCCAAAGAAAAACGCCGCACGCGAGGCATGCGGCGATTTATTGCAATCCGGTGATGCCGTGGCGCTTCGGCTCACCACCGGATGCGAGGCATTGTGAAGTCGCCGGTAATGCTGACTGCCTGGCGCGGCGGCGCGATCAACGAGTGCCGATGCGCGTTCGCGTGGCGACACACTCATTATGAAGAGATGGCTATCGCGTCGCAAGCAGTTATGCGAACTTTTTTTGCAATCATCGGTCGATCGTGGGCGTGTGACCAGGCGCTTTGATGACCCGTTGAAGCGTGATCGACCACGGGGCGGCCGCGTGTCGAACGAGACGTAGCGATCCCGACAAGACCGTTGCGCGTTGCGACTCGGCCAATCGGCGTGAGGATGCGAAACGCGCACGAACGGCCAGATGCAACAGTGGTGAGCGGTGTTGTGAACCGACCGCGTGTCTGGACGCGATTTCGGGGCTTGTCGGGCCTACAAACACGGGGTATTGCCGCGTATTCGTTCTTGGCCTAACCTACGGCGCTCGCCTACGATAGACATAACGCTCAAGCCACCCAAGGGAAGCTACAGACCATGATCAAGCCCTCAAACGGCAGTGGTAATCCTGCCATCGAAGCGGAGCATCACAAGGACTGGGTCGACTCGCTGGAAGACGTTTATCGTCTGAACGGCGCCGACAACGTGTCCGGCCTGCTCAGCGACCTGCAGCTGCACGCCCAGCGCTACGACGTGCCCCTGCCGGTGACCAGCAACACGCCCTACAACAACACGATCCCCGCGGACAATCAACCGGAGTACCCCGGCAACCGCGCGCTGGAAACCCGCATCAAGAGTTACATCCGCTGGAACGCGATGAACATGGTGGTGCGTGCCAACTCCGCGGCGGACGACACCGGCGGCGGCGTGGGCGGGCACATCAGCTCGTTCGCCTCGGCGGCGACGCTGTACGAGGTGGGCTTCAACCACTTCTTCCGCGGTCACGACCACGAGTGCGGCGGCGACTTCGTCTACTTCCAGGGTCACGCCAGTCCCGGCCCGTACGCCCGCGCTTTCCTCGAAGGCCGACTGACCGAGCAGAACCTCATCAACTTCCGTCGCGAGCTGCAGCCCGGCGGCGGCCTGAGCAGCTACCCCCACCCCTGGCTGATGCCGGAGTTCTGGTCGTTCCCGACCGTCTCCATGGGCCTGGGCCCGATCACCAGCATCTACCACGCGCGCTTCCTGGAGTACCTGTACGACCGCGGCCTGAAGGAAGACAAGCGGCAGAAGGTCTGGGCGTTCCTCGGCGACGGCGAGACCGACGAGCCGGAGACGCTGGGCGCGATCTCGCTGGCGGTGCGTGAGAAGCTCGACAACCTCGTGTGGGTCATCAACTGCAACCTTCAAAGGCTGGACGGGCCGGTGCGCGGCAACGGTCAGATCATCCAGGAACTGGAGGGCACGTTCCGCGGGGCGGGTTGGAACGTGATCAAGGTGATCTGGGGCAGCGACTGGGACGAGTTGCTGGCCAAGGACACCGAGGGCCTGATCGTCAAGCGCATGGGCGAGATCGTCGACGGCCAGTACCAGAAGTACGCCGTGGAGGGCGGGGCCTACATCCGCGAGCACTTCTGGGGCGCCGATCCGCGTCTGGCGGCGATGGTGAAGAACAAGAGCGACGAGCAGCTGTGGCACATGAACCTGGGCGGACACGACCCGGTCAAGGTGTACGCGGCGTACCAGGCGGCGATGAACTCCGACCGCCCCACCGTCATCATCGCCCGCACCATCAAGGGCTACGGCATGGGCGAGGCCGGCGAGGGCAAGAACATCACCCACCAGCAGAAGAAGATGAACGAGGAAGAGCGCCAGGTCTTCCGCGATCGTTTCAACATCCCCATCAGCGACGAGGCGCTGGCGAACAAGGAGTTCTACAAGCCGGCCGACGACGCGCCGGAGATGCGTTACCTGCACGAGCGTCGCAAGGCGCTGGGCGGTTACGTGCCGAGCCGCAACGCCAACGGCTCGCCGCCGTTCACCATGCCGGCCGACAAGCCGTTCCTCGAATACGAGGCCGGCTCGAAGGGCCGCAAGATCTCGACGACGATGGCGTTCGTCCGTGTGCTCACGCAGCTGATGCGTGACAAGGCGGTCGGCAAACAGGTCGTGCCGATCATCCCCGACGAGGCGCGCACGTTCGGCATGGACGGCATGTTCCGCACGTTCGGCATCTACGCCCACGCCGGTCAGCTCTACGAGCCGGTCGACGCCGACCAGGTCGCCTACTACAAGGAGTCACGGGACGGTCAGATTCTTGAGGAGGGCATCACCGAAGCCGGCGCGATGAGCAGCTTCATCGCCGCGGGCACGGCGTACGCCAACCACCAGATCGACATGATCCCGTTCTACGTCTACTACTCGATGTTCGGCTTCCAGCGCATCGGCGACCTGGTGTGGGAGGCGGCGGACATGCGGTGCAAGGGCTTCCTCATCGGCGGCACCGCCGGGCGCACCACGCTCAACGGCGAGGGCCTGCAGCACGAGGACGGCCACAGCCACCTGCTGTTCAGCGTCGTGCCCAACTGTCGCTCGTACGACCCGGCCTACGGCTACGAGATCGCCACGATCGTCAAGCACGGCATCGAAGAGATGTACGCCGACCGCAAGGACGTGTTCTACTACATGACCGTCGGCAACGAGAACTACGAACACCTGCCCCGCCCGGACCGCGACGTCGACCAGGGCATCATCAAGGGCGCGTACCTGCTCAAGCCCGCAGGCGGCAAGGGCGCCAAGGCTCAGCTGCTCGGGAGCAGCGCGATCCTCGGCCACGTGCTCAAGGCACAGGAGATCCTGGCCGACTACGATGTGGCGGCGGACGTGTGGTCGGTGACCAGCTACACCGAGCTGCGTCGCGACGCGCTGGATTGCGAGCGACACAACCTGCTCAACCCCGAGGCCAAGGAGCAGGTGCCTTACGTCACACAGACGATCGGCGCCGCCGAGGGCCCGGTGATCGCGTCGAGCGATTACATGAAGATCCTGCCGGACGGCATCGGCAAGTGGTTGCCGCAGGGCATCGTGTCGCTGGGCACCGACGGGTTCGGCCGCAGCGAGACGCGCGCGGCGCTGCGGGACTTCTTCGAGATCGACGAGCGCTACGTGGCGCTGGCGACGCTGAAGGCATTGGCGGACCGCGGCGAGATCGAAAAGAAGGTCGTCTCTAAGGCGCTCAAGGCGATGAAGATCGACCCCGAGAAGCTGAACCCGATGCACTCGTAACCCCCCGGCCCCCGGAAATGTCCCGAGAGTTTTATCCTTGCAAGTACCAAAGCCCACGTCACATGGCGTGGGCTTTTCATTAAGGAATTATCGGTACCGGTCAGGCTCTGTCGCTTGGCTATTCGCTGGCGGGGCGGGGGGTTGCTACAATGGTGTGTCTGGCGGCGGCGGGCGTCGGAGCCGCGGTTAAACCGTTGCTGCCACAGATTTTGAGAGCATAAGGGTACAGACGATATGGCCAGTGAGTTCAAGCTGCCCCCGCTGGGCGACAACATCGAAGAAGCGCAGGTGGTCTCCGTCATGGTCGCCGAGGGCGACGACGTGGCGGTGGAACACGAGATCATCGAGGTGGAAACCGACAAGGCGGTGACGCCCGTGCCGGTCGACGTGGCGGGCAGGATCACCAAGATCCACATCGGTGAGGGCGACACGGTTAAGCCCGGCGACCTCATCGCCACCATCGAATCCAACGGCGCCCCCGGAAATGAGTCGGCTGCGCCGGCAGAAGACACCGCTCCTGCTGCACCCGCGCCCAGTGGCGACGCCGTCGAGTTTGGGTTGCCTTTCATGGGCGACGGCATCGACGAGGCGCAGGTCGTCAGCGTGATGGTGTCGGTCGGTGACGCGGTCGATGTGGAAGCGGAGATCGTCGAAGTCGAAACCGACAAGGCGGTCACACCCGTGCCGATCGACGTGGCGGGCACGATCCAGGCGATCCACGTGGGCGAGGGCGACACGGTCAAGCCCGGTACGCCGCTGGTGACGATCACCCCCGGAAGTGGCGCAGCTGGAAAAGCCGCGTCGCAACCCGCAACAGCTACACCGACGCCCGCACCCGCGGCCCCTGCCGCAACGCCGAGTGCGCCGGCGGCTCCTGCACAACCGCAATCGCCTCCCGCCCAGGTGTCGGTGGCATCGGGTGCGCCCGATGGCGGGCCTGTCTTCGCCGCACCGAACGTGCGTAAGTTCGCCCGCGAGGTGGGCGTGGACATCACGCGTGTGACGGGCACGGGGCCGGGCGGACGGATCACCCAGGACGACGTCAAGGCGCGGGCGCGCACGCAGCCCGCGGCGGCGGCCGGTGGCGGCGGTGTCTCGATCGCCGACGCCCCCCTGCCGGACTTCACCGGTCAGGGCGAGGTCGAGGCGACGAAGATGAGCATGATCGCCAAGAAGACCGCCGAGCACATGGCGCTCTGCTGGGCGACGATCCCGCACGTCACGCTGCACGACACGGTGGACGTGACGGACTTGGAGGAGTTCCGCCAGTCGCAGCGCAAGCGCGTGGAGAAGGCCGGCGGCAAGCTGACGGTGACGGCGATCCTCGTGAAGCTGATCACCAGCGCCCTCAAGGAGTTCCCGATCGTCAACGCGTCGATCGACACGGCCAATCAGCAGATCATCTACAAGAAGTACTATCACATCGGTGTGGCGGCCGACACGCCGCGCGGCTTGGTCGTGCCGGTGATCCGCGACGCCGACCAGCAGTCGCTGACCAACGTCTCCGTGCAACTCGGCGAGATGGCGGCCAAGGCCCGCGACGGCAAGCTCGCCATCGAAGACATGCAGGGCGCGACGTTCACCATCACCAACCTCGGCGGCATGGGCATCGGTCACTTCACGCCGATCGTCAATCACCCCGAGGCGGCGATCCTCGGCGTCGGTCGCGCCGTCCCCACACCGGTCTACGTCGACGGCCAGTTGCAGCAGCGTCTGATGATGCCGCTGTCGCTGAGCTTCGATCACCGCCTGGTCAACGGCGCCGACGGCGCACGGTTCATGCAGTGGCTCAAGCGGGCGGTGGAGCAGCCGCTGAGCGTGTTGATCGACGCCTGATTTTCCTGTCCAAAACCGATCCCCAAGGCCCGCGCGTGTTCCCGTGCGGGCTTTTTTGCCGATAGAGGTAAGACCATGAGACGCCTGGTCCTCATCACGTGTTTGTTGTTGTGTAGCGCGGGTTGCCAGATGTTCCGACCGACGCCGACGGTGCACCACCTGCCGGTCGACGCGGCGAAGACGGGCGAGCCGTTGTCCGTGGTCGTCACGACGCGACGCGTGAAGGCGGAGACCCAGATCGAAGGCGCGGTGCACTATCGTCTGCCGGGTTACTCGCGGTTTTCCAATCGTCGCCTGGAGCGGCGGTCCGGCGAGATGTGGGCGGCGCTGCCGACGAACCGCGTGCGCGACGGCGAACGCGTGGCGTACTTCATCGATGTGACGATCGATGGCGAGGAGAAGTCGCTCGGCTCGGCGATGGAGCCGTTCACGGTGCGGTTCGTCGATCGTGAGAAGTTCGCGTTGCGCGAGGTCGAGCCGACGGTGAAGATCGAGCGGGCGGGATTGCCGTTGCGGTTTGAGTTAGAGGTCGGCTCGTCGGGTGCGCGGGACGTGGAGCTGACGTACGAGCGACCGGGTATGCCGGGTGCGATCACGGTGCCGATGAAGCGTAAGATCGGTGACCGGTACGTGATCGAGGTGCCGGCGACGCGCGTGTCGGGCGGGCAGTGGCGGTATTTCATGACGGTCAACGTGGAGGGCCGGCGGTGGCGACTGCCGGCCGAAGGGTGGCGGACGTTCGTTGTCCCGGGCGGGTAAAAGCACGAAAAAGCTGTGGGATTTCGGCGTGGGTGCGGACTCAACACCGCGGGGCTGTCTCGCTACAATGCGTGACTTGCGGTGTGATAGAGCATCCAAAACGTACGGAAGTTGAGGATTATGAGCGCATTACAGGACAACATCGGTGCGGGCCGGCGGCTCGTGGTGCTGGGCGGCGGACCGGGGGGTTACCCGGCGGCATTCCTGGCGGCGGACGCGGGCTTCAACGTGACTATCGTCGAGAAAGACCCCACGCTGGGCGGCGTGTGCCTGAACCGCGGGTGCATCCCGTCCAAGGCGCTGCTGCACGCGGCGAAGCTGATCAACGAGACGCGCGAGGCCGCGGAGTGGGGCCTGGAGTACGCCGAGCCGAAGCTGGATATCGACAAGCTCCGCGCCTTCACCCAGAAGAAGGTGATCGGGAAGATGACCGGCGGCTTGAAGGCGAACGCGCGCGGTCGCAAGGTCAACGTCATGCAGGGCACCGGCTCGTTCGTCGACGCCCACACCATCCGCGTCATCAGCGACACCGGCGAAGAGGACACCATCAATTACGACTACTGCATCATCTCGACCGGCTCGAGCCCGACGCAGATCCCGATCTTTCCGCACGACTCGCCGCTGGTGTGGGACTCGACCGATGCGCTGAAGCTCGAGGAGATCCCCGAGACGCTGCTGGTCGTGGGCGGCGGGTACATCGGCCTGGAGATGGCCACGGTGTACGCGGCGCTGGGCAGCAAGGTGACGATCGTTGAGATGCTCAACCGCATCGTCGCCCAGGCCGACCCGGACCTGGCGGCGCACCTGGAACGTCGTATGAAGAAAACCGTCGAGCAGATCATCGTGGACACGAGGGTGACCGAGATGATCGCCGACGACAAGGTGACCGTCACGCTGTCCGGCCCGGATCACGACAACACCAAGATGTCGTTCGATCGGGCGCTGATCAGCGTCGGGCGCACGCCCAACAGCAAGGGCATCGGGCTGGAGAACGCGGGCGTGGCGATGGCCGATCGCGGCTTTATCGCGGTCGATCACCAGCGGCGCACCAGCGTGCCGCACATCTTTGCGATCGGTGACGTGGTCGGCGACCCGATGCTGGCGCACAAGGCGTCGTACGAGGCGAAGGTTGTGGTCGATGTGATCAGCGGTAAGGCCAGCGCGTACGACCCGATCGCGATCCCCGCGGTGGTGTTTACCGATCCGGAGCTGGCCTGGAGCGGAATCACGGAGAGCGAGGCGAAGGCACAGGGTGTGCCGCACCGGGTGTTGAGCTTCCCGTGGGCGGCGAGCGGTCGTGCGACGACGCTGGGCCGCAGCGACGGGATGACGAAGATGATCATCGATCCGCACAACGAGCGCGTGATCGGCGTGGGCATCTGCGGCGTCGGCGCCGGCGAGCTGATCGGCGAGGGCACGCTGGCGATCGAGACCGGCGCGCTGGCGACGGACGTGATGATGACAATCCACGCCCACCCGACGCTGAGCGAGACGGTGATGGAGGCTGCGGAGATGCTCCACGGCGCCAGCGCTCACATCGCCGGGCGTCGGTAAACGAGCCCGGGATCGATTGAATTAAGACCCTATCGCGGACGCCTCGGCGTCCGTTTTTCGTTGCCCGGTGGGATGAGCTGCTGCTGAAAATGAGGACAGGATGCGGGTATTATCGCGCACATCATAATGGACGCAGGAGTCTGTTTTGTGTGCTTTGAATGCAGGGGTTTACCCAGCTTGACGCGATTTGGGCCCAAAATGATGAATCTGCAAAGAATTTGCAAAAAACGGCATACAAAAACGGAATCCAAACCTTTTTTACCCCGTTTTTTGTATGGGAATACGTGATTGAGAAGGTATATTGTACGGACATCAGCGGCCAGCCGTGTCGGGGCTCGCTGGGTGGAATGAAGCAGTTTGAGAAGGTTGCGGAGAACCGAAGATGAAACGAACGTTATCTATCGCTGCGGTGCTGACAATTGCCTGGATGGGGACTAGCGCCCAGGCCCCCGAGGTGCTCTACGACGGCTCGATCAAGAGCC
>JANQJT010000298.1 GCA_028281485.1 Phycisphaeraceae bacterium | reverse complement strand
CGGCGCGGCCCAGCTCACGGATCAGCTCTCCGGTTTCGGCGTTGCGTAGCTCGTGGACGGGGGGCTGATCGACACGCGACCAGCTGGTGACCATGTATTGCCTGGTGGGGTTGAAGCTGACGCGGTCGTGTGTGCCGTTGGACGCGGTCAGCAGGACAAAGCCCGTGCCGTCGTAGTTCACACGCGCGACGTGTTCGTAGTACGGGTCCTGGTCGCGGTAGACGCCCATGACCTTCAGCCAGAGCGTGCGGGTTTCGTCGTCGGCCTCGATCACCTCACGCACCACCCAGTCGCCGGACGTGATGGCGTTGTTGACTTCACCCGTGGCGCGGTCGAACAGGTACAGGTGGTTCCACCCGCTGCGCTCGCTCATCCAGATGATCTCGTCGGTGTCTTTGACTTCGTGAACGTAGGTCTTGTTGGAGTAGTTGATGAAGGTGTCGGATCGCTCGTCGATGATGGCGCGTGTGTGGCCGGTCGCGGCTTCGACTTCGATGAGGCGCAGCGCCTGGTGGCCGCGCTGGTTGTAGCCGAAGGTGAAGGTCTCGGAATCGCTTTGCCAGCGGAAGCGGCTGAGTCGGAAGGGGTTCTCGTAGAGCGAGCGGTCGAGGGGGACGATGCTGGCGGTTTCGGTGTCGACGAGGACGGGCCAGTGGATGTCGATGTTGTCGCCGGGCTTGTCGTAGCGACGCGTGTGGACGATGGGTTGGAGCCGATCTCGGGGGGAGGACTCGACGAAGGTGATGATGCGGCGGTCGCCGGGCTGAAGGTGTCGCGCGACGACGTAGCGGCCGTCCGGTGAGACGTCGTAAGGCGCAGCGTAGGGCGATTGTTCCGTGCCGTCGGTGGTGAGTTGGATGTCGTCGGTGTCGTCGTCGGTGCGGAGCACGAGGTTGTGGTCTTCGACGTAGACGCGCGACTCGGGGGCGGGTGTCGCTTTGTTGTCGCCGTTTTGTTGGCCGCGCATGCGGCGTTGGCGCATCATGCGACGAAACGCGTCGGTGGTGATCTTGCCGGTGATGTGTGCGACGGCGAACTGGTCGGAGGCGATGAAGCCGACGAGTTCTTCACCCTCGCTGTCAACCGCCAGCCAGCGGTGTCCACCGTAGGTGTGCTGGTTGTGGATTTCGCCGGGCTCGAGCGTGCCGTAGGATCGGCGACCGCCGGAGCGGCTGAGGTAGAACAGCTCGACGGGGCCGGCGGTGTCGTTGTAGAAGACCAGTTCGATCTCGGTTCCGCGGTAGCTGCGGCGTGAGGGGTAGCGCGGGGGCAGGGCGGTGAGCTTGAGCGGGTGGTCGGCACCGGCGTCGAGCAGGGCGGCCGAGCCGTCTTCTTCGAGGCGACCGAAGTAGATCTTGTCTTCGTAGCGGGCGGCGAAGTAGCTGTTGCCGTCGTCGCCGACCTGGCTGCGCATGAGGGAGGTCCGGTCGGGTGTGACGGTGGTGTCGAGGTGATCGGAGATGGCGGCGGCGAGGGCCTTGCGGGTCTTGGCGTTGTTCATGTGGGGCGTGAACTTGCCGGTGGCGGCGTCGACGCGGATGATCTCGAATCCTCCGTCGGCGAGTTTCTTGACGAACGTGAACGCCTGGCCGTCTTTGATCCAGCGGGGCGATAGGCTGTCGTTGAGGACGGTGTGGCGTAGCGTGGGGGCGAGATTGGCGGAGCGTTCGTAGTCCTCGGCGGTGCCCTGAGCGAACACGTGTGAGCCGATGCCAACTGCGAACAAGACAAACAACATCATCCAACGAAAACCCATCGACGATCCTTTCAGATAGGAGTCTCGCACCGACACGCTTATGGTAGCAAGACGTCTGGTGGGGGGCGGATTATTCAGGGATTTGAGCCGGTGCGGCGGGCGCAGGGGGCTCGGCCTCGACGGGGGCGGCGGGGCGACTGCGGCGCAGCACACGCGTGAACAGGGCGTGGTAGAAGACGACGTGGACAGCCATGTAGACCCAGTACTCCCAGATGAAGATCTCGAGCTTGAGGGCCGCATCGTAGGGCTCGGCCTTGTAGCCGCCGAACGTGAGCCAGTGGCGGATGCCCAGGGGGGGCAGGATGCTGTAGAGGATGACGTCCCAGGCGCAGAAGGCAGAGAACAGCGCGATCCACAGCCGCACGTTGCCGCGCGTCCACCGAACCAATGGCAGACCCAGGTACGCCAGGATCAGCGTCGTGCCCGCGCCCATCAGCTCGAACCACGCTTGTTCGGTACCGGGCATCCACTCCTCGGCCCACACCATCCCGGCGAAACCGTTCCACGTGATGAACTCCAGCGTCGGCCAGAACTGAATCCCCGGGACCATGACGAACTGTCGCACCTCGCCGCCGAGCACCAGCAGTGTCGCGGCGTGGCCCACCTCGTGCATCAACGCGTTGAGATACCAGGACGTGACGATCAGCAAGACCAGCAGCATCGAACGCGCGAGGCTGAAACGTTTTGGCTTTTCAAGTCGTCCCGGTTGAATCGACATGTCTTTATTGTGTCGTGTTTGCGTGCGGATGGCAACGGAACGACGCGTCACAAAAAAACCCCGGACCGTTTGGTCCGGGGCGTGAGATACAAAGGTGTGTGTTTCGATCAGCCCTTGTTCCAGGTGACCGAGCCGTAGACGGCGGAGTCGCCGAGGTCGTCGGAGATGCGGAGCAGCTGGTTGTACTTGGCGGTGCGGTCGGAGCGGCAGGGGGCGCCGGTCTTGATCTGGCCGCAGTTGGTGGCCACCGCCAGGTCGGCGATGGTGGCGTCCTCGGTCTCGCCGGAGCGGTGGCTGAGGACGGCGGTGTACTTGTTGCTCATCGCCAGGTTCACGCTCTCGAAGGTCTCCGAAAGGGTGCCGATCTGGTTGACCTTCACCAGGATCGAGTTGGCGCAGCCGGTGTCCAGACCCTTCTGAAGGAAGGACTTGTTGGTGACGAACAGGTCGTCGCCGACGAGTTGGACCTTGTCGCCGAGCTTGTCGGTGAGGATCTTCCAGCCGTCCCAGTCGTTCACGGCCAGGCCGTCTTCGATCGAGCGGATCGGGTACTTGGCGCACCACTCGGCCCAGAGGTCGGCCATCTGGGTGGAGGTGATGATCTCCTGGGTGCTGGAGAAGAACTTGTAGCCCTCCTTGCCGTCTTTCTGGGCCTCGTTCCACAGCTCGCTGGTGGCCGGGTCGAGCGCGACGAAGATCTGCTCGCCCCACTTGTAGCCGGCCTTGTCGACGGCCTGCTCGATGATCTTCAGCGCGTCCTCGTTGTCCTTGAGGTCGGGGGCAAAGCCGCCCTCGTCGCCGACGGCGGTGGAGAGGTTCTGGTCGTGGAGCACGGCCTTGAGGCTGTGGTAGATCTCCACGCCGGCGCGCATCGCGTCGTCGAAGTTGTCGAATCCCCAGGGCTGGATCATGAACTCCTGGAAGTCGACGGTGTTGTCGGCGTGCTTGCCGCCGTTGAGGATGTTCATCATCGGCACGGGCAGGACCTTGGCGCCGGTGCCGCCGAGGTAGCGGTAGAGGGGCAGGCCGCTGGAGTCGGCCGCGGCGTGGGCGACGGCCATGGACACGCCGAGCATGGCGTTGGCGCCGAGCTTGGACTTGTTGGCGGTGCCGTCGAGATCGATCATGATCTGGTCGATCTCTTCCTGCTCGCGGGCGTCCATGCCGAGCAGCTCGGGGGCGATGACGTCGTTGACGTTGGCGACGGCCTTGGTGACGGCCTTGCCGCAGTACCGATCGCCGCCGTCCCGCAGCTCGACGGCCTCGTTCTCGCCGGTCGACGCGCCGGAGGGCACGGCGGCCTTGCCGATCGAGCCGTCGGTCAGCCAGACTTCAACTTCAACGGTGGGGTTGCCGCGCGAATCGAGGATCTGGCGGCCGTGGATGAATTCAATCTCGCAACTCATGATGGGTACCCTTGTGATCAGGTGTGGGTCTTGTGGGTGGACCGGGCAGTGTAGCAATTCGGCGGTGGGGGTCAAAAGCGGCGGGCCGAGGCGAAAACCACTGAAAGAAACGCTACACTACGGGATTAACGGTGGGCACGCGGTCCCACGGAGGACGACATGACGGGCATGACCAAGTGGCTGGTGAGCGTTTTGATCCTGGGGGCGATGATCGGTTGCGGCGACGAGGTGGAGACCTCCGACAGGGACCTGCGCATCCTGGAGCGCGGGGCGCTGTTCGAGCAGATGCACCTGGAGAAGGCGGTGCTGGTCGACGTGCGGCCGCTGCGTTACTACCAGGCCGGCCACATCCCCGGCGCGATCCACATGCCGCTCAATCACATGCGCAGCCTGGACCCGCGGCTGACGGGCAACAAGACCATCGTCGTCTACGCGGCGGGGTGGAACGATCCGCTGAGCACGGCGGGGGTCAAGCGATTGATCAGCCTGGGCTACTACGACGTGTTCGATTACAAGGGGGGCGTGCGGGACTGGCAGGACGCGGGGCGCGTGCTGACGACCGGTCGATTGGACGCGGGGCGCGCCGAGACCGAGGACTGATCAGCCTTCGGCCGTCCAGGCGATGTCGTCTACGCCCGCGGCCTTGTTCGCGTAACGCGCCATCACAAACAGCAGATCGCCGATGCGGTTGACGTAGGCCACGGCGGCCTCGTTGACCGGTTCGTGTTCGGCCAGGTCGACGATCGCGCGTTCGGCGCGGCGTGTGACGGTGCGCGCCAGGTGCAGACGCGCCGCGGTCTCGCAGCCGCCGGGGAGGATGAAGGTTTTCAGGGGGGGCAGGTCGCCGCTGAGCCGATCGATCGCCGCTTCGACCTCGTCGATGTGTGATTGACCGATGCGGACTTCCTTGGGGGCGTGGGCGTCGATGGGAGTGGACAGGTCCGCGCCGAGATCGAAAAGGCGCGGCTTGAGCGTGGCGAGGATGTCGGCCAGCTCGGGGCTGTTGCAGGCCACGGCGGCGAGGCCGAGGTGGCTGTTGGCTTCGTCGACGGCGCCGATGGCGTCGATGCGCCCCGACGCCTTGCTGGTGCGCCCGCCGCCGTAGAGGCCGGTCGTGCCGTCGTCGCCGGTTCGTGTGTAGATCTTCATGTGGGCTTGGGATTACGCGGGGTTGGAGGGGGCTTCGCCGGCCAGCGGGTCGGGCCGATAGAAGCGGCGGTTCTCGAGCGCCCAGAGTTTTTCGGTGAAGTTGCCGTTGACGTCGTCGAGCGGGGCCGAGCGACCGCGTGTGGGATCGATGGCCATCTGCATCTTCGCTTCGAGGTTGTCCAGTTGTGAGACGAACAGCGCTTCGGGTGTGCTGGGGGGCATCTGCGCGCCGAACTCCGGCTTGCCGTGGTGTGAGAGGATGATGTGTTGCAGCACCATCCTGGCTTCGGGCGGGAGGGCGTGACCGACCTTCGCGGCGACGGCGGCCTTCTGCTCCAGCCAGATCGAGCCCTGGGCGATGTGGCCGACGAGGTGGCCCTGGTCGGTGTACTGGAAGCCCTGTTGCCAGCTCAATTCGGCGCACTTGCCGATGTCGTGGATGAACAGGCCCATGAGGACGATGTCGCGGTTGAGCTGTGGGTAGAGCGGGAGCATGGCCTCGGCCAGCTGCATCAGGTGCAGCGTGTGCTCCAGCAGTCCGCCGAGGTAGGCGTGGTGAAGCGTGACGGCGGCGGGGGAGATCTTGAACGCCTCCATCAGCTTCGCGTCCTGCAGGTAGGTCTCGGCCAGCGCGCGCACGGACGGGCTGGCGATCGTGTGCAGCATCGCGGAGAGGTCTTTGAACATCTGCTCGATGTCGTGCTCGGTGCTGGGCAGCAGGTCGGTCAGGTCCTTGGGCTCGGGGCGGGCGGGTTCGATGTGGTTGATGATGACCTGCAGCTCGCCCTGGTAGGGCTGGGTCTGGCCGTCGAGCATGACGAAGCCGTCGGTGGGCAGGGTGCTGACGAGTTCCTCGCTGGCGTTCCACATGCGCGCGGGGAGGCGGCCGGTCTTGTCGGCGATGAGGGCCTTGAGGTAGGGCTTGCCGTTGCGCGTGAGGCCGAGCTGGCAGTTCTGGATGGAGAAGATGCCGTCGATCAGCTGGTTGGGTGCGAGGGCGTTGATAAACGTGCGGTCGGTCATGCGTGTGTCCTTTGAGCAGTCCGCATCTTAACAACCGGCATCGCGTCACAACAGTTTAGCGCTTCGGTTTTTTCGCAAGCAGCGCCCAATCGACGACGTCGACCGCTTCCAGCACGGCCGCGGGCAGGCGGCCTTTGGGCGGCTCGACCCCGTCGCAGCGGGGGATCGTCGCCAGCACGCGCGTCTTGTTCTGCCTGGCCAGCCACGCGGGGTTGCTGGGCATCGAGGCATCGTTGGTGTCTTCCGGGTCGAAGCCGTTGATGACCAGGCCCGCCAGTTTCAACCCGGCCTGCTTGAGGAGTCGGCAGGTCATGGCGGTGTGGTTGAGCGTGCCGAGGTTGGGTCGCGTGACGACGACGACGGGGTAGCCGATCGCGATGGCCAGGTCGAGGACGGTGTGTTTTTCGTCGAGCGGCACGAGCAGGCCGCCGATGCCCTCGATGAGCGTGACGTCGCTGGCTTGATCGATCTCGGCCAGCGCCGCGCTCAGCGCGTCGTAGTCGATGGGTTTGCCGGTTTGTTCCGCGGCCGCGGCCGGGGCCAGCGGGGGCTGGTAGCGGATGGGGTTGATCGTGTGCAGGGGCAGTTGGCAGTCGGCGAAGTGTGCGAGGGCTTCGGCGTCTTCGTTGACGAGCTGGTTGAGGTCGAAGCGGCAGCCGCTGGCGATGGGTTTGGATACGCCGACGGTGTGGCCGGCGGCGCGGAGCGCGGCGGCGATGGCGCAGGTGGTGACGGTCTTGCCCACCTCGGTGTCGGTCGCGGTGATGAACAGGCCGGGCTTGGTGAGGGTGAGTTTCATGACTTGGGCATGTGGCGGCTGAGCGCGGCGCTGATCAGGGCGAGCATGTTGACCGCCGACAGGCCGGTGGGGCCGACGACCTCGGCGTGGATGTTGCCGATCAGGCCGTGCAGGTACGCGCCGAGTACGGCGGCGTCGTATGGCGTGCTGCCCTGTGCGATCAGTGAGGCGATCATGCCGGTGAGGATGTCGCCGGAGCCGGCGGTGGCCAGGGCGACGTTGCCGGTGGTGTTGATGTGGGTTTGGGTTCCATCGGAGATGACGGTGCCGGTGCCCTTGAGCAGGACGACGGCGCCGAAGGCGTCGGCCAGTTGTTGTGCGGCGTCGGGGCGCTGGGAGGGATCGAGCGGGTCGATGCGCAGGCGTGCGGCCTCGGCGAGGCGTGCCGCCTCGCCGGGGTGCGGCGTGAGCACGAGTGGGCAGTGGGCCAGCACGGTCGCGCCGTGCATCTGGGCCAGGTT
>JANQJT010000211.1 GCA_028281485.1 Phycisphaeraceae bacterium | reverse complement strand
GCCATGAACCCGCCCCCGTCACGCACCTCATCGTCAAACGTGAACCGCACCCCCAGCGCCTGCGCCATGCCCGCGCCCCCGTCGCACGTCGAACTGCCGCCGATGCCCACCTCGATCTTCTCACAGCCGCTGTCCAGCGCCACCTTGATCAGCTGCCCCACGCCATACGTGGTGGTCCGTGTCGGGTCACGCCGATCCGGCGGCACGAGCGTCAGGCCCGCGGCCTGCGCCATCTCGATCACCGCCGTCCGCCCGTCGTTCACCAGTCCCCACGCGGCATCGACAGGCTGACCGAGCGGCCCGACCACCCGTGCACGCTGCATCCTGCCGCCCTTGGCCGACACCAACACCTCCGCCGTCCCCTCTCCCCCGTCGGCCAGCGGACACAGGTCCACCGTCGCACCGACCTGCACTTGTTGCACGCCCCGCGCGATCGCCTCGGCGGCCTCCATCGCCGTCAGGCTGCCCTTAAAGCTGTCTACCGCGATCAACACGTGCATGCGTCGCTGCTCCCGCCTCGGGCGAAACACCGGCCCGGCTTCGGGCGTCTAACATATTGGCTAGACAACATTAAGCCCTCGCACGCCTTGCCGGTGCCGCGGAGGGCAATTATAGTGCTATTGGCGACTTAGCACGCCACCCAAAAGCCGGCCAACCTGGAGGCATCCCATGCGTAGCCGAAGCAGTTTGCGCGTTTTCGCCATCGCGGTCGCGGTCTGTTTGTTCTGCATGCCCGCGATCGGGCACGCCAAGACCGCCGTGATCTATCTCAAGGACCGCGTGACACCGATCAAGGGCGAGTGGGTCGGAGAATCCACACGCTCCGTCACGATCACCGTCGCCGGCATCCAACAGACCATCGAACGCGACCGTATCGAGAGAATCGAATGGGAACTCGACTTCCCCGATGAGTACAAGGCCAAGCGCGCCGAAGTCGCCGACGACGACATCCCCGCCCGCTACCAGCTCGCCCGATGGGCCTACAGCCAAAACTCCGCCTCCGCCGACACCATCGCCCTCAAGGAACTCAACGGCATCCTCGCTATCCAGCCCGACAGCCAGGAGTCCATCCTCCTCCGCAAGCTCGTCACCCAGCGCATCAAGAACCGCAACGCCCACCTCCGCGACCAGCGCAACCAACAGACCAACACACAACGCCCCGCCAACACCCGGCCCGACCCCGACAAGAAAGACGACCAACCCGCCACCAAGCTCACCGACGAGCAGTCCAACCTCATCAAGGTCTTCGAGCTCGACCTCGAGAGCAGCCCCCGCCTGCAGATCCCCCACAAGGTGCTGACCGACTTCTGGGACAAGTACCGCGCCGACGACGCCCTGCTCGACTACCAGGGACGCACCGGACGCAACCGCTTCGTCACGCTCGACCGGCCCGATCAACTCGAGATCATGTTCCAGGCCAAGGCCCGCGAGTTCTACCCGCTGGTCAAAGTGCAAACCGAGCCCGAGCCGCTCAAGGAGTTCCGCGTCAAGTGGAACCAGGCCCTGGTCGCGCGCAACCTGATGCAGCACTTCTCCGAAGAACTCGACGGCGTGGTCTACCTCGTCGGCGCAGACCGGCCGACCAGCGAAGAGAACGCCTACACCAACTTTCTCATGCTCCACCGCGCCTCGCTGGACGGACGCAAGTTCATCGATCGCGCCCAGCCGCGCGACTCGCTGCTGCTGCAGTGGGCCCTGCCGCGCGACATCGCCAAGTACCCCGCCCCCGAGGTCAAGGGTTGGCGGCCCTACTTCACGGGCCTGAACGACCGACGCGTGCGCGACTTTGAAAACTGGGTCCGCTCGCTCTACAGCCCCGCCCCCATCTACCCCATCGACTTTGATCCCGAACCCGAGGAAGAAGAGGCCGAGGCGACCGAATCCGCACAGGCAGAGCCTTAATCCGCTCCGCCCCCGCCGCGTGTGCGACCCGCCCGGCGACCCGATATACTCTTACCCCCTCCCCCAACGGTGGAATTACCGATGTTACACGCCAAACGCTTCTTGCTGATCGTCCCGTTGCTGCTGCTCAGCGCCTGCGGCACCGATGAACAGTCCCAACAACAAGCCGACGCCGCCGAGCGTTTCCAGCAGGCCATGGCCCACCTGGCCAACGCCAGCTCCGGCTACATCGCCACCAGCGACTCCGGCGCACAAGACGTCGACCGGTACCGCGTCGATCAGCTCAACAAGGCCGCGAGCACCCTCTCCGGTCTGACGCGCACCGGCACCGGCTCCCAGCGCCTGGCCGTCGGCCTGGCCCTGGCCGATGTCCACGCCGAGCTCGGTCGCACCAGCCTCTCCGACACCCTCGCGGGCATCCGTCAGCACAACCGCCAGTCCAAGCGCGTCCTCTCCGCCCTGTCCAGCGCCGTCTACACCAGCGGCCAAGCCCAGACCTACCGCCAGCAAAACACCGACGCCTCCCTGACGGAACTCAACGGCGACCTCACCGATGCCCGCGCTCACAAGACCGAGATCGTATCCCGCATCCGCGAGACCAATCGCAAGATCGAAGGCCGGCAGTCCAATCAGGCCGACCTGAAGTCTTCACGCGGCACGCTCGTCACCCAGGCCGCCGACCTGCACTCCAAGCGGTTCAGCTCCACCGGCGACGAGCGCTTCGCGCTGCACCTGAAGTACGCCCAGACCACGCGTCAGGCCGACGCGCTGGCCGCCGAGATCGAGCAGATCGAAAACGAGCTCGGCGTCCTGCGTGACAAGCTGGCCGAGCAGGAGCAGCTGCTGGCGCTGATCGAGGCGCAGACCGCGGGCATCGAGAAGGCCATCGCCTCGATCCAGGGCTACAACCAGCAGAACCTGACCAACGCCTCCGAGGCCGGCGCCAACGCCGCCCGTCACACGCAGACGCTGGTCACGCAGATCGCCGAGATCGACGAGTCCTACGACGCCGGCGTGCGTCAGCCCTACGCCCAGGCCATCGAACACCTGACCGCTTCGGTCGAGGCGATCCAGTCGGTCGGCTCGCAGGCACGCGGCAAGGATCGCGACTTCGTCCAGCTCGCGCTGGTCGGTCGCATGATCGAACTCGCCGCCGTACAGCGTCAGGCCTCCGCCGCCGACACCGCCTACGCCGAGCTGATGACCACCGTGTGGGAGCAGGCCGAGACGGCACTGCCCGCCGGTGACCTGGCCACCCTCCAGCAGGTCAAGGACAACGCCGCGATCCGTTCGCAGGCCAGCCGCGCCGGTGCGATCGAAACCCTCCAGGCCGCCGTCGAACCGCTCGACGCGCTGGGACAGAACATGGACGACAACGCCCTGGTCGCGCTGCACCAGTTGTCCGACGTATACGGCTCACTGTCGGACCTGACCGGTAACGTGGCCCTGCGTGACAAGCTCACCGAGGTTCAGGCACGCATCGACGAGCTGACCCGCAACGACGAAGACAACTAACGCACACAACCCCGGCTACACACGCCCCGCCGGCCCTTCCGACGGGGCTTTTTAATTGACCCACCCCCCTCCGTTAGAATGACGCCATGAACACCGCCCCCGCCAAGCCCGCCGTCGTTCTGCTGTCCGGCGGACTGGACAGCGCCACCGTCGCCGCCATCGCACGCGACCGGGGCATTACGCTACACGCCCTCAGCTTCGACTACGGCCAGCGCCACCGCGTCGAACTCGACGCCGCCCGCGCCGTCGCCCGTCACCTCGGCGTGGCCGAACACCGCTGGGCCAACATCGACCTGCGTACCTTCGGTCACTCCGCCCTCACCGACCAGATCGACGTGCCCAAAGACCGCGACGAATCGGAGATGAACGACATCCCCGTCACCTACGTGCCCGCTCGCAACACCATCTTCCTCAGCTACGCCCTGGCCTGGGCCGAGGTGCTCGAAGCCGACGACATCTTCATCGGCGTCAACGCCGTCGACTACTCCGGCTACCCCGACTGCCGACCCGAGTACATCGCCGCCTTCGCAAACATGGCCAACCTCGCCACCAAGGCCGGCGTCGAGGGACACACCCTCACCGTCCACACCCCGCTGATCGACCTGCCCAAGACCGAGATCATCAAGATCGGTCTCGACCTCGGCGTCGACTACGGCCTGACGCACTCCTGCTACGATCCCGATCCCGCCGGTCACGCCTGCGGCCGATGCGACTCCTGCCTCCTCCGCGCCCACGCCTTCCAACAACTCGGCTTGCAAGACCCCGTCCTGAGCCACCACCCATGACCAACCCCTCCCTCATGATCAACGAGGTCTTCCACTCGATCCAGGGCGAGAGCACCTGGTCGGGCCTGCCCTGCACGTTCGTGCGCCTGACCGGCTGCCACCTGCGCTGCGGCTACTGCGACACCGAGTACGCCTTCCACGAAGGTGCGCGCATGAGCCTCGACGACATCGTCGCGCGCATCAAACAGCTCGGCCCCGACACCCGCCTCGTCGAGATCACCGGCGGCGAACCCCTCTTGCAGCCAAACGTCCACCCGCTGATGACACGCCTCTGCGACGACGACTACATCGTCCTGATCGAAACCAGCGGCGCCTGCGACATCTCCGCCTGCGACGAGCGTGTGATCCGCATCATGGACCTGAAGACACCCGGCTCCGGCGAGGCCGACCGCAACGACATGGCCAACATCGACCGGCTTGCGCCCCGCGATGAGGTGAAGTTCGTCCTCACCGGTCGCGTCGATTACGAGTGGGCACGCGACATCATCAAAACACACAGCCTGGTCCGGCGCGTCAACGCCGTGCTGATGAGCGCCGTGCACGCGATGGCGCCTGGCAGCGAGCTGCCCGGTTGCCGGGGGCTGGCCATCCGCGACCTGGCCCAGTGGATCCGCGACGACGGCCTGCCCGTTCGCCTGCAGACCCAGCTCCACAAGCTCATCTGGGACCCCAACGCCCGCGGCGTCTAACTGTTACAATGCTCGACTTGGCATCGACACCCGTTACAAACGCAGAGCCACACCCCCGCCATGTACGTCAAGCTCTCCAAATCCTTCTCGTTTGAAGCCGCCCACTGGCTGCCGACGTTTCCCGAGGGCCACAAGTGCCGCCGCCTGCACGGCCACTCGTTCCACGTCGACGTGATCGTCGCCGGTGACGTGCCCGAAGACGACGGCTTCCTCATCGACTACGGCGACATCAAGCAAGCCTTCGCCCCCATCGAAAAGCAGCTCGACCACTACCTGCTCAACGACATCGAGGGCCTGGAGAATCCCACCGCCGAGATGCTGGCACGGTGGATATGGGATCGGCTCAAGCCCACGCTGCCCCTGCTCGACGAGATCGTCATCCACGAGACCTGCACCTCCGCCTGCCACTACCGCGGCGAATAACCCCACGCGGTAAACTGTTGGGCGTGTCCGACCCGACCCGTGACATTCACGCGCTCGCCGCCGAGCTCGGCTTCGCCGACTGCGGCATCTGTGACGCTGCGCCCTCGAACTACACCGATGCGCTGCACGACTGGCTCGAAGCCGGCAAGCACGGCGACATGACCTGGCTGACCAACCACGTCGACAAACGCCTGGACCCGACCGCGCTGCTGCCCGGTGCGCGATCGATCATCTGCGTCGCCGACCGGCTCCCCGCTGCGCCCACCGAACTCACTTCCGATCCTCCACTCGGCCGCATCGCGCGCTACGCCCAGGTCAGCGATTACCACAAGGTGATGAAAAAACGCCTGTTCCAGCTCGCCGACGCGCTGCGCGATCAACACCCCGACGAGCGGTTCAAGGTCTGCGTCGACACCGCCCCCCTGCTCGAGCGCGAACACGCCCAGCGGGCCGGCCTCGGCTGGGTCGGCAAACACACCCTCACCCTCAGCCAATCCCTCGGCTCACACATCATGCTCGGTGAAATCGTCACCACGCTCGCCCTGCCCGCCGACCCGCCCGCCACCGACCGCTGCGGCTCGTGCACCCGATGCATCGACGCCTGCCCCACCGACGCCATCACCCCCCGCTCCGTCGACGCCACCCGGTGTATCAGCTACCTCACCATCGAACACCGCAGCCCCATCGCCCCTGAGTTCCACGAAGCCATCGGCGACTGGCTGTACGGCTGCGACATCTGTCAGGACGTCTGTCCCTATGTCGCCAAGGCTCCCCCACCACCCGTTCCACCAAGGGGTTACGAGCGACACCGCGCCAATTTACCCATCGCCGAGGTGCTCGATTGGGACGAAGACGCACGCCGACAGGCGTTCACGCGCTCGGCGATGAAGCGTGCGAAGCTCGACATGATCAAGCGCAACGCGCTGATCGTGGCCGGCAATCACCTGCGCCAACACGACCACCCCCATTTGCGGGAACGCGTCGAACGCATCGCTACCAATCCCGACGAATCGCCGATGGTCCGCGAGACGGCGAAAATCGTGCTCGCCACCAGGGTTTGAACCTTATCGGCCTCCTGTCTATTTTGTATGCCCTCATTGGGCCGAATAAAGGGTATAAACCTCCGCAACGCGGACTTAATCAAGAGCGAGCAGACCCATGCGCACCGCAATCAACCTGTTACAGGAATGGTCCATCCCCCTCATCGTCGGCGTCTTTGTGGCACTCATCGTCGCCAACGTCGCGCCCGACACCTACAAGATCCTCGTCGACGTGCCCGTGACGCATTGGGACAAGGCGTTCGAAGACCTTGAGCAACACCACGCCACCGAGCACGCCGAGGAAGCCGGTGAGCACGCTCCGGCCGCCGAAGAACACGCCGACCATGCCGACCACGCTCATCACACTGACCACGACGAAACCGTAGCCGACGTTCAGGCCGCGGCCGAGCATCACCACGACGGGTTCCACGTCCCCCACGGCAAGGACGCCAAGAAGAAATACGGCTGGGCCTACTACATCACGCTCCACTTCCTCATCAACGACATCTTCATGGTCTTGTTCTTCGGCATCGCCGCCAAGGAGATCGTCGAGGCCGTGCTGCCCGGCGGTCCGCTCAACCCGCCGAGCAAGGCGATCAACCCGCTGCTGGCGACGCTCGGGGGCGTGCTCGGGCCCGTCGGTGTCTTCTTCGCTTTGAATTACATGATGGGTAAACCGGGCATGGACCCCGCGACCGAGTGGGGCAAGGGCTGGGGCATCCCGACCGCCACGGATATCGCGTTGGCGTGGCTGGTGGCGCGCATGATCTTCGGCAACGGACACCCCGCCATCAGCTTCCTGCTGTTGTTGGCCGTGGCCGACGACGCGATCGGCCTGGGCATCATCGCCTTCGGCTATCCCAACCCCGAGATGCCCACCGAGTGGTTTAACACCATCTGGATCGTCCCCGGCATGGTCGTCTCCTACGCCCTGCGCAAGATGAACGTGCAGAACTGGATCCCCTACATCCTCGTCGGCGGCGCGTTCAGCTGGTGGGGCCTGTACTCCGCCCACCTCCACCCGGCCCTGGCGCTGATCCCCATCGTCCCCTTCCTGCCGTCGGCCGCCCGTGACGTGGGCATGTTCGAAGAGGAAGCCGACTACGAAGCTCGCGAGAAGCACGGCCACCAACACAGCCCGCTGGAAACCTTCGAGCACCAGCTCAAGCTCCCCGTCGACTTCGGTCTGTTCTTCTTCGCCTTCGCCAACGCCGGCGTCGCCTTCGGCGCACTGAACAACCTGACCTGGATCATCTTCCTCTCGCTGCTGGTCGGCAAGATCGTCGGCATCGCGGGCTTCGGTGGTATTGGCATGCTCGTCGGCTTCCCCCTGCCCGACGGGATGAAGTTCAAGCACCTGCTGGTCGCCAGCATCGTCGCCGCGATCGGTCTGACCGTCGCGCTGTTCGTCTGCGGCCAAGCCTTCCCGCCGGGTGACAGCCAGGACGCGGCCAAGATGGGCGCCCTGTTCTCAGGCGGCATCAGCATCATCGCGATCATCCTCGGCGCCGTGCTCGGCGTGAAGGACAAGCCATCCCGCTGATCCGGTCCGTCGCGATTAAACCGTAGTCAGAGAGATCACGCGGTCGACGTGGTCACACCGGCCGAGGCGGGCTTGCGCGCATCGACCTCGCCGCTGCGCGCCAGCGCCCAGCGCAGGCCCAACGGCCCCAGCAACATGTTCACCGCCACCATCCCCAGCAGCAGCGCCTTCATCTCCTGCACCCACTCGGCGTCGCCCAACGCCTTCTCGCTCAGCAACACCAGCGCCAGCGCCACGCCCGCCTGCGGCACAAACCCCAGCCACAACCGCCCCCGCCACGCCTTGTCCAGCTTGACCATCCGCCCCGCGATCACACACGATCCCCACACCGTCGCCAAGCGCACCGCCACCAGGATCAGCAACACCACCAGCACACGCCATTCACCGAACACGCCCAGTTGCAGCTGCGCCCCGGCGGCGCCGAAAAACAGACAGAACACCGGCAGGCTCACCGACTCGATCTCGTGGAACAACGGATCGGTCACCTCGCTCCACAGGTTCTCCATGATCAGCCCCGCCGCCAGACCCATCAGCAGCGGCTCGAAGTGGATGCTCTGACCGCCCACGGTAAACGCCTGCTCACCGACCAGCGCAATCAGCATGCAACACCCGATGATGAACACCACCAGGTGCGCCCCGACGCCACGGACGTACAACGCCATCGCCGCGCCGATCGCTGCGCCCACCGCCAGCGAACCGATCAACTGCACGGCGACCGCCAAAAGAAATCCGCCCGACAGACTCGCGCTGTCATCAACCATCACGCGGCAGAGCGTGATCGTCGCCGCGAACACCACCACCATCGCCATGTCCTTGCAGATCGTCACCGCCAGCGACGTCCGCGAGACCGGCCCCTCGGCGTTGGACTCGTTGATCACCGCCATCACGATCGCCGGGCTGTTCGCCGCCGCGATCACACCGATCAGCACCGCCGCGACAACGCGCACCGCGTCGGGTTGCTCGGCCAAGAACGGGATCCACGCGCTGCCGACGTACACCACCCCGCTCACACCCACCCACACCACCACGATCACGACGCCCGCGATGGTGAACAGCTTGCCGATCTGATCCTTCAGCCAGTTCCAGTTCATCTCGCCGCCCGCGGTCAGCGCGATCAACGAAACCGCCAGGTCGCCGGCGAACCGCAGCCCCTCGCCCTGCTTGTCGTCGATCAGGTTCAGCGCGAACGGCCCGACCAGCAGGCCGAACAACAGATACCCGCTCACACGCGGCAGCCCCACACGCGCGACCATCAACCCCGACAGCCACGCCCCCAACATCAAAAGCCCCACGTTCATCGCCACGCTGATGTAGTCCAACCGCACCACGTTGGCGACCTGGTCTCCCAACTGGTCAACCAGGTAGCACGCGGCCAGCAGCAGCACCCAACAAAACACGATCCGCATCGGCTTACTCCGTTCCCTCTGCAGCGGGGACATCGTCCGTGGTGATCACCTGATCGCCCGCGTCTTCGTCGCGCGACACCACCCACCGCTCCGGGTGGATCATGCGGCTCACCAGCGGCGAGAACTCGCTCAACAACCCGACCATCACCACGATCATCACCAGCTGGTTTCCCGTGATCAGCGAGCCGTCGATGGTGTGATTGATCGCCTCGTCGGTGGCGACCGCGTGCACGGAGATGCCAAAGCCCGTCGCCATGGCGATGCCCAGCGGCGCCTGGCGCAGCGGCCCGACCGTCACAGCGGTGTTCGAAGCACTCGGTTCCATCTGCACCAGTTCGCGTCGGCTGATCGATGTCTTGACCAGCATGCGCGCCGCCACCAGCGCCAGGACCAAGCCCCACATCCACCAAGTGAGAAACGGATCGGCCAGCACGCCCGCCGTCAGCATCAGCGCCATCGCGATCGTGTGTTCGGCTTCGAGGATCACCCGCTGAAACTTCATCAGCGTCTTGCCGGGCATGTTGACGATCACCACACCCACGCACATCCCCACGAACAGCGCCGACGCCCCCATCATCGCCGCCGCACCCGCGAACAGCGCCACCAGCCCGAGCAACACCACCAGGAACTCGCTGTTGCCGCGCCCCGCGATCGTCATCATCCAAAAGCCCAGCAGGCCGCACACCACCGCGATCGTCAGCGACACGGTCAAACCGATGCCGAACGTCGGCAGCAGCCTCGTCAGCGCCTCGGGTTCGCGCATCAGGTCGCCGTGCGGGATCAGCATGAAAAGAACGCCGTAGACCAGCACAGCGACGATCGACGACATGCCCGACACCACGCGCAGCGCCCCGGCCGCCTTCTTCAGGTGCGGGCGATTGCCCACGATGCTCCGCGTCTCGGCCGACCAGCCGATCCCGCTGGCCGCAAGCACGCCCGCAAGGATGACCGCCGTGACGTGGTGCTCCATGCCCAGGTGTTCGACCACGCCGCGCATGCCGTAGCTGAGGATCGCAAACGCCACCGCGCCCAGGACGATCATGCAGATCACGCTGTCGGCCGCGACCGCGCGCCACGTCCGCGCCGGTAGCATCTTCGGCAGCTCCATGCGCAGCTGCAGCCCCACCATCAGCCCCACCCACCCCAGACAGAACAGCACCAGCGGACGCAGCACCATCACGTGTTCCAGATCGAGCAACCCGATCACGCCGGGACCGAGGATCAAACCGATCCCCACCGACACCCACCCGCCGGTCATGAGGATCTTGCCGATCGGGCTCTTGCGCAGCGGCAACACGCTCCGGCTCGAACCGGCCAGCGCCAACGCCACCAGCACCGCAAGCCCCAGGAGGATGCGGAGCCCCGTGCTCGATTCAGATGCGGCCGCAAGCAGCGTCAAACGCTTCTCTCCAGAACGGTAAGATCACTTGCCGCGGCGGATGCTGCGAAGCTCATCCACCGGCAGCGTCACACAGATCGCGCTGTTGTCTTCGTCGACCTGCCCGACCATCTCTTCAACCAGCTCAAACATCGACTCGATGACCGACTCGGGCATCACGGACATGATCATGCGGCTGCCGGTCTGTTCGGAAAACAGACTCGCCAGGCCCGCAAAGATGGGCATCTCCTGCTTGATGATCGACCCCATGCCCTTGGACTCCAGCACCGTGGCGCCGGGCACACCGATGTCCAGAAAGCCCGTAAGCAGATCGTCGACCAGCTCCGGCTCGCTGAGGATGATGATGACGAGTTTTTTGCGCTCGGCCTGATCAGCCATGACGCGCGTCCTCCTCGCAGAGCTTGGCGTAGAGGTCCGACGCGTCGCCGGCGTCGCGCAGCCGATCCAGCGCTCCGGGCGCGTGGCAG
>JANQJT010000187.1 GCA_028281485.1 Phycisphaeraceae bacterium | reverse complement strand
TGGTGGGGTGGTTTGTGTTGGGTGTGGGGGTGTTGGTGTCGGGTGGGAAGGGGGGGCGGTAGGGTTGGCGACGCTGAAGGATGAGGCGATCGTGTTGCGTCTGGTGGACTGGTCGGAGACGAGTCAGATCGCGGTGTTGCTGACGCGCGAGCACGGGAAGGTGAGTGTGACGGCGAAGGGTTCGAAGCGCCAGACGCCGAGCATCATGGCGAAGTTCAGCGGGGGGTTGGAGTTGTTGTCGCGGGGTGAGGCGGTGTGGATGACGAAGGCGGGGCGTGAGTTGGGTAACCTGACGGAGTGGGATCTGATTGACGGGTGCTGGGCGGTGCGGGGTGATCTGGGGGCGTTTGAGCTGGCGATGTACGGGGTGGATTTGGCGCATCACATGCTGCACGATCACGATCCGCATCCGGATGCGTTCGATGCGTTGCGCGGGTTTTTGGATGAGCCGGGTGGTGGGGAGGCGCTGCTGCGGTATCAATGGGGGGTGATCGGTGCGTGCGGGTATCGGCCGGTGTTGGATCGCGATGCGCAGTCGGGTGAGGCGATCGAGGACTCGCAGACGATGGGGTTCAGTCCGCGGGCGGGTGGGTTGGTGGCGGACAACGGCAACGGGGATCGCTGGCGTGTGCGTTTGAGCACGGTGCGGTTGTTGCGCGCGTTGGATGGTGGTGGGGTGTTGGACGCGGATGTAGCGGGGCTGGACCGCGCGAATCGTTTGTTGTGTTCGTACTGCCGGGTGCTGTTGGATAAGCAGCTGCCGACGATGTCGGCGGTGCTGGGTGAATGAGTTGGTGGTGAAGGGTTTATGAGCCGGGGGATTCGGAGTCGACGGCGGCCTGGGGTGTGGGCAGAAGTTTTCTGATCTGCTCGAGTTTCTGGCGCGCGGGCGCGGGTAGGTTGTCGCCGAGGATACGCTGGGTGTGACCGATCATGGCGGCGGCCTGTTCGGTCTGTTGCTTGTTGATGGCGTCTTGTGCGGCGTCGAGCAGGAGGTTGGCGAGGACGGGGGCGAGGTCGGGTTGATCGGTGTAGAGCTGTTCGGCGCGTTGGACGGCGGTGTCGTGTCGGTCGGCGTGAAGGTCGATCTCGATCATGCCGAGGGCGTGGTGCTGGCGTTGGGTGTTGTTGAGGGCGGGGGTGTCGAGTTCGTTGTAGATGGTTTGGGCGGCGTCGTGGTGGTCGGTGTCGAGGTGGAGGCGCGCGAGTCGCAGGAGCAGGTCGGGGCGAGCGGCGTCGGTGGTGGGCAGTTCGGGGGCGCGCTTGAGGATGTCGGGACGGATGGGGCTGAGGTGTTGGTTGTCGGTGATGGTGGTGTCGAGCTGGAGCAGGTCGGCGGGGGCGAGGTGTTGGGCGATGGCGATGAGGGCGCTGCGGAGCAGCTGGGCCTGCGCGTCGCTGGCGGGTGTGTGTCGGGTGAGTGCGATGGCGGTCGGCAGGTCGACGGCGCGGCGGCTGACGGTTTGGATGACCCCATCGGTGTGGAGGGGGCTGTCGAGCTTGGCCAGGAGCGGAGCGAGGGGGATGGCGGGGTTGGTGAAGGTGTCGACGGCGGCGGCGCGGACGGGCGCGGCTTCGTGATCGAGCAGGGCGGCGAGGGTGGTGTGATCCTGTTCTTCGGCGAGTTGGCCGAGCAGACGGATGGCGGCGGGGTTGGGTGCGGTGTTGTCGGTCAGGTGGGTGCGTAGCGCGTCGCATGCCTGGTGGGCCTGGGGGTCGGAGATGAGGTTGGCGGTGTGGGCGGCGATGAGCAGTTCGGCGGCGGCGGCGCGGTTGTCGGGTCGGGCCAGGAGGATGAGCGCGGGTTCGACGGCATCGGCGGTAACGTTGCGCGTGAGCAGGGAGAGGTAGGCGTTCTGGACGGCGGGGTCTTCGTCGCCGAGCAGTTGTTGGAGGGCGATGGCCATGGCGGGTTCGTCGTCGAGGTCGCGCAATCTCAGGGCGGTGGTGGCGCGGACGGCGGGGGCGGGATCGATGAGGTGGCGACGCAGAGCGCGGCGGACGGGTTGGCTGATGGGTTGGGCGTTGAGGATCTTGCGTTCGATCAGGCGGAGGGCCAGCAGGCGGACGGCGGGCATCTCGTCGTCGAGCATCTCCGAGAGCATGACGGAGCGCTGGGCTTCGTCCTGGGCGATGTAAAGCCTGTTGAGTGTGTCGGTGAGGCGGTTCTCCAGGTCGGTTTGTTGCTCGCCGAGTTTCTTGTTCTTCTCGCTGAGGGATTGGACGAGCCGAGCCAGCCAGCGGTCGCGGGGCAGGTCGCGGGTGGTTTGCCACCACTTTTGCCAGGCGTCACGGTCGGTGGCGAAAGACTTGATGCCGGTGAGTTGCTGGAGGGAGTTGAAGGCGGCGGTGCGTATGGGCAGGGGTTCGGCGGGGTCGGTGATCTGCAGGAGTGTGTCGACGGATTGTCGTGTGCGGTGTTCAGCCAGGGCGCGGGTGGCGCCGAGTCGTGCGGTCTGGGGGGCGTCGGTGTCGGCGGCGAGGGCGATGAGTTTCTCTGTGACGCCGTGGTTCTCGAAGCGTCCGAGTGCGTCGGCGAGTTGGGTTTGCAGCTGGGGGTCGGGGTCCTGGAGGGCTTCGAGCATGGGTTGGATGAGGCCGGGTGGGGGTGTGTTGATGGAGGCTGCTGCTGCGGCGATGGCGCGGCGTGTGACGGGGTCGTCGGTCTGGCGGAACTCGACAGCGAGGGCGTCGATGGCGGCGGGCCAGCCACGGAGCATGAGGGATGCGGCGGCGTCGCGGCGCCTGGCGACGTCGAGCTGGGGATCGCGGAGCAGGCCGAGCATGAGGTTGAGGTCCTGGGTCTGCTCGGGCGTGAGGCGGTCGGATTCGGGTCGGACGGGAAGGGTCTGGGCGAGGGCGGAAGGGACGTTTAGTGCGGCTGTGAGCAGGAGGGCGGTGGCGAGGAAAGTGATTGCGTAGCGGAGGTTTAGATTTGGTTTGGATCGAAAAAGAGGTGGGGTCGAGGTCATGTCGGGACATCTCGCGGGGTCGGTGTTTGTACGATACAATGTCACTATACCTATCGTCGCACGAAAAGTGTCGATAGAACGCCGCGAGTGCGTGAAAAGCGGCAATTTTTTTGTGCGTGGCGGCGACGCGGCGTGCCTAGACTGGCAGGACATGAACGACTGGTTTGAGGCCGAGCAACGGGTCGAGCGAGCGCAGGAGCTTTTTGAGTCTGGGCGCATGGAGGATGCGTTGCGCGAGCTTCAGGCGGCGCTGCGGATCAATCCGGAAAACGGGGAATGGCATTTCAACCTGGGCCTGACGCTGGACGCGATGGGCCGTTATGTCGAGTCGGTGGACGCGTTCCGTCGGGCGATCCAGTTGCAGGGCGAGGACGCGGAGGCGCTGAACGTGCTGGGCGTGTCGCTGCTGCGGACGGATCAACTGGACGAGGCGCTGCGGTGTTTCGAGCGGTCGGAGCAGTTGAATCCCGACGAGGCGAGCACGTACATCAACCGGATCGAGCTGTACACACGTCTGGGCGAGCACGATCAGGCGGAGACGATGTTCTACCTGTCGCTGCAGGTGGAGGAGTCGGACCCGCGAGCGTATTTCCACATGGGTCAATCGCTGGCGGAGCGCGGCCGATACGAGCGCGCGATCTGGTGTTGGCAGCAGGTGCTTCGCCTGGAGCCGGGCGACGATCTGGTCTATTCGAAGCTGGCGGACTCGCACTGGGCGCTGGGTCAGAGGGACCTGGCGTATCGCTGTTTCATTCAGCAGATGCGTCGCGTGCCGGGTGACACCGAGACGCTGCTGGACCTGGGCAATCTATTGATCGAGATGAACCGGACGATCGAGGCGGCGGAGAAGTTCCGTCGTGTGATCGAGCTGGAGCCGAGCAACGCGGAGGCTTACTACTTTTTGGGTGAGCTTGCGTTGAAGTCGGGTCACGTGGAGGCGGCGACGGAATCGCTGGAGCGTGCGCTGAAGCAGGACCCGTCGCTGCCGGGTGTGCGGACGAAGCTGGCGGCGATCCGTCTGGATCGCGGCGACGCGGAGGGGGCGCGTGTGCTGTTGGAGCAGGAGTTATCGCTGCCGCAGCTGGCGGAATCTTCGGTGCGGTTGCGTGACGAGTTGGGTCAGTTGCTTTTGCAGATGCATCTGCCGATCGAGTCGGTGGGTGTGTTCCGCAAGCTTTCCGAGGAGTTTCCCTCGGACCCGCGTTACCTGCACAAGTGGTCGGTGGGTTTGTTTATCGCCGGCGACATCGTGGGTGGTTTGCGCGTGGCGCGGCGCGCGGTGCGGCTGGACGGGAAGTTCGCGGTGGGGATGCACAACCTGGCGGCGGCGAGCATCAAGCTGAAGCAGTTCCGTCGCGCGGCGTACTGGATTCGGCGTGGGTTGCGTGTGTCGCCGGGCGACAAGCGGATGCGTGGGTTGCGTTTGCGTCTGCGTTGGGTGGTGCTCAAGTCGCGCGTGACGGGCGTGGTGGATCGGGTGTGCGGGTTGTTTGTTAAATCCTGACCGGTGAAGAGCGCGTGCGGGTTTGGTTTGCGCGGCGCGGTGGTTGTGCGCTGTTTAATGACCGGTGTGTCCGAAGCCGCCTGCGCCGCGGAGCGTCTCGGTGAGGGCGACGACCTCGTCCCAGTGTGCGCGGCTGACGGGCGCGATGATGAGTTGGGCGATGCGCATGTTGCGTGTGATTGTGAAGGTCTCTTGGGAGAGGTTGATGAGCGCGACCTTGATCTCGCCGCGGTAGTCGGCGTCGATGGTGCCGGGCGCGTTGGGGATGGAGATGCCGTGTTTGACGGCGAGGCCGGAGCGCGGGCGGACCTGGGCTTCGTAACCGGTGGGCAGGGCGATGGCGAAGCCGGTGGGGACGAGCGCGATCTGACCGGGCTTGATGACGGTGTCGGTTTGGACGGCGGCGTGGATGTCCATGCCGGCGGCGTGTTGAGACTGGTATTCGGGCAGGTCGATGTCCTGGCCGTGGGGCAGGCGTGAGATGGCGACGCGGATGTTGTTTGAGTCGTTCATGGGTGGCATTCTATCGGTTTGAGCGGGTGGGGTGTGACGGCTAAGGTGGGGGCAGGAGCAACGGATGCCGACTGACTGGCGATGGTACCTGGTGGTGGTGGCGGCTTACCTGATCGGATCGATACCGTTCGGTCTGATGATCGGTTTGTCGCGCGGTGTGGATATCCGTGAGAGCGGGTCGGGGAATATCGGCGCGACGAACGCGGGTCGGGTGTTGGGAAGGAAGTGGGGGTTGATCTGTTTCGTGTTGGATGTGCTCAAGGGATTCGGGCCGGTGATGGCGGCGGGGGTCTGGTGTGGATGGAAAGAGCTGCAGAGGGCGGCATGACCGCCGCTGAACTGGACCGCATTTGCAGTCGGCTTTACGGAACCGCGCGCTGGCAAACCGCGC
>JANQJT010000119.1 GCA_028281485.1 Phycisphaeraceae bacterium | reverse complement strand
CCCATGAGGAGTGTGTCGAGGTTGAGTGTGTTTTTGAAGGTGGCGATGACGGGGATGGTGCCGCCGTCGCGTACGAGGACGGGGTCGGTGTTTGTGCCGCGTTTCATGGCGCGTTGTGCGGCGGCCATGTAGGGTGAGTTTGTATCGACGGCGACGGGGTGGGCGGAGCCGAGGTGTGAGATTTTCCAGGTGCAGCCGGGCGGTGTGCGGTCGTGGAGCCAGGTGGTGAAGGCGGTGTTGATTTTTTCGGGGTCCTGATTGGCGACGAGTCGGAAGGAGACCTTTGCGCCCGCGAAGGAGGGGATGACGGTTTTGGCGCCTTCGGCCATGTATCCGCCGTAGATCCCGTTGACGTCGCATGAGGGGCGTGCCCAGCGACGTTGGAGCGTGGTGAAGCCGGCTTCGCCGTGGAGTTGTGTGGCGCCGGCGGCGTGTGCCCAGGCTTCGTCGGAGAAGGTGAGGTTGTCCCACTGGGTGAGTTCTTGTGGTGTGAGGTCGATGACGTCGTCGTAGAAGGTGGGGATGGTGACGTGGTGGCTAGAGTCGAGGATTTGGGCGAGGGTTTTGACGAGGAGTGTGGCGGGGTTGGGGACGGTTCCGCCGAAGACGCCGGAGTGGAGGTCGCGGGATGGGCCGTGGAGTTTGATGTCGAAGTAGGTGATGCCTCGGAGTGCGTAGGTGATGGCGGGTGTTCCGTCGTCCCACATGGCGGTGTCGGAGACGACGGCGATGTCGGCGGTGAGTTGGGCTTTGTTTTCGAGGATGAAGGGTTCGAGGTTGTCTGAGCCGCACTCTTCTTCGCCTTCGATGAGGACGACGAGGTTGATGGGGATGTCGCCGGTGACGTGGTGGTAGGCGCGGAGTGCTTCGAGGAAGCATGAGACCTGGCCTTTGTCGTCGCATGCGCCGCGAGCGAAGATTTTGTCGTCGCGGATTTCGGGTTGGAAGGGGGGCGTGGTCCAGAGATCGAGGGGGTCGGGGGGTTGGACGTCGTAGTGTCCGTAGAAGAGGGCGGTGGGTTTGTCGGGTTTGTGTTGCGTGGTGCGGGCGAGGACGACGGGGTGGCCGGCGGTGGGTTGGACGGAGGCGTCGAGGCCGGACTCGGCGAGGCGGTCGCGTGTCCACTCGGCGGCGCGCTGGACGTCGGGTGCGTAGGCGGGATCGGTGGAGACCGAGGGGATGGCGAGGTATTGGAAGAGGCGGTCGAGGGCTTGGGGTCGGTCGGAATCGAGGTGATTGAGTATTTCGTTGAGCATCCGATGAGTTTAACAGACTCACCGGTGTGTGGGTTTAGCCGATGGCGGGTTGTGGGATGAGGAGGGGGTTGGGTGTGGGGGCGGGTGTGGCGTCGGGCTGATTGGTGAGTTCGTAGAAGGTGGGGGGCTCGTAGGTCCAGCCGGCGTCGAGGCGGGCGGCTTCTTCGGTGAGCTTGCGGAAGATGTAGCGGCCGATGAGGGGTGCGGCGAGTCGGGCTTTGAGGCCGAACTCTTTGTAGATGTCTTTGAGGAGTGTGGTGAGGCGTGCGTGGACGCGGGGGTTGTCCTTGAACCACTTTCGCGCGGCCCATGCTGCGCCAGCGAGGGTGGTGGGGAGCTGTGCGCCTTCGAAGCGGAAGCGTGCGCGGATGCGGGGGTCGGGGTGGTTCTTGTGGCGTTTGAAGCCGGCGAGTGTGGTGCGAGCGACGCGGAGGACGCTTGGGCCGTTGACCTGGAAGTCGCGGTCGAAGGCGTTGATGAGGAACTCGGTCTCGGAGCCTGGGGGGAGGTGGGCGTGGCGGTAGTTGAAGCGGAGCTGGCCGTGTGTGTCGGCGGCCTGGTTGCATTCCTCGTCGATGAGGAGGCCTTTTTCCTGGCACTCTTTCCAGAGCAGGGTGCCGGGGATGGGTGTGTAGAGCATGAACTGGTGGAACTCGGTGTCGTGGCTGGCGGCGTAGTCGATGGCGTCGTCGAGGTTGTCGACGGTGTGTTCTTCGAGACCGATGATGGTGGAGCCGAGGACGCGTATGCCGTGTGACTGGAGTTCCTTGACGATGGTGCGGGTGTTAGCGCCGCGTAGCTTGGCGTACTGGCTGTCCTTGCCTTCCATGCCCATCCAGACCCATGAGATGCCGAGGCCGACGAGCTGTTCGATGGTGTAGCTCTTGAGGACGTTGGCGGACGAGAAGACGTAGAGTGCCCATGCCTTGTTGTGCTGTTCCATGAGCTCGAGGAGTCGGAGGGCGCGTTTGCGATGGAGGAGGAAGTTCTCGTCCATGGTGAAGAAGGAGTTGACCTTGAGGTTTCGTTCGAGGTCGCACATGACTTTGAAGAGTTCGTCGCCGGTCTTGTAGAAGTCGACGTGTTTGCCCTTGCCGCCGAACATGTGGCTGGTGGAGCAGAAGTTGCAGCCCATGGGGCAACCGACGGAGGGGATGAGCGTTGCGGCGACGTCGCCGGGTTTGTTGCGCATGGCGATGCCCATGGTGCGTGTGCCGATGCCGGAGAGGATATTGGGGTGTTTGATGGGGCGATCGGTGCGTTCGCCGAGGTATCGTTGTACCCATCGCACGCCTTCGCCGCGGACGACGTGGTCGGCGTCGACGCGGTCGATGAGTTTGGGCATGTTGGCGACGTGTCCGCCGATGAGGATGGTGGCGTTGGGCTGGTGCTCGCGGATGAGCTTGCACATGTGTTCGACCTTGGCGACGTTGGGCATGATGGCGGTGATGCCGATGACGTCGTAGGTCTTGGATTTGATTTCTTCGATGAAGCGGTCGCGTGTGGGGAAGTCGAGGAGTGTGGTGGGGGCGGAGATGTTGGCCTGGATGAGCATGATGCCCCATGAGCGGTGGAACATGCGTAGGGAGAAGGGGCCCTGGGTGCGCGTGACCTGGTTGTGGTAGAGCTCCATGGGGTAGATGGCGCGGGAGCCGTACTGGTCGTCCTGGGCGTAGGGTCCGAAGACGCTGGTGAGCAGGACGCGTG
>JANQJT010000021.1 GCA_028281485.1 Phycisphaeraceae bacterium | reverse complement strand
TGTCCGGCGGGGGTTATATGCGTGGATTTGAGCGATGAAAGGTTGCTTCTGCTGCGGTGGGCAGGGAAGCGGGAATTGGATGAGGCGGCGAGTCTGCCTTGTGTTGTTAATTGCGACTTGCCCGGCGGCGGCGGATGAGGTCGATGTATTGGGCCGCCGGGGTGATGCGTCGGATTACGGCGCGGAGCGTTTGATTGTCACGGAGGATGTTCACGTAGAAGCGGCGAGCGACGGAGTGCTTTATGCCGGTTTCGAAACGTTCGACTGGGACCCGGTTGAGGGGACGGTGTTAGAGGGCGACCGGTGGCGGTCGCTGGTGACGGAGTTGAGTCATCACGAGCAGCCGGCGCGTGGGCCGATGGATCGGCCGGTGTTGGAGTTCGAGCTGGGTGTGATGGCGGCGTCGGTTGGCGGATTCGAGGATTCGCCGGGCAGAAACGTGCCCGAGCCGACGAGCGGGCTTTTGTTGGGGCTTGGCGGGCTGATTCTGGCGCGTCGGCCTCGGGATCGGGCGGGGTGAAAACAGGATTCCCTCTTCCCTGACGCGGGCTTGCGTAAGCTGCTCGCGTCTTTTTTATTTATCGGGTTGACTGCTACTGATAATGCGTTATCATTTTGGTCTGCAGAGTCGCTATCTGTGTGGGAAGGGCGTGAGCGACATGCATACCCAAGACGGCTGCGGATAAGCGGCCGGTGAATTGAGAGGACGATGTCACACAGGATCGTCGCGCTGTTGTTGTCTGTTTTGATGCTCTGCCAGGGCGGGGCTGTTTTGCGCGCGGGCCTACGGTGGGCTGGTCTTCTCGATTTCAGGTTTCACAAGAGACACGGGGCGGGGCCAGGAGATGGCGCGATGCGCGTTGTGCGTGCGTTTACGCTTGTCGAGCTTTTGGTTGTGGTGGCGATTATCGCGCTGCTGTTGGCGATCCTGTTGCCGGCCCTGTCGCGGGCGAACCAGGCGGCGCTGACGGTGCGTGACCTGTCGAACATCCGCAACATGGAGCAGGCGCACTGGATGTACATGACCGAGTGGGACGGCCGATTCATCAGCGTTGGCCTGGCGCACGGCGGTATACATGCTGATGAGGGAGTGGCGTGGATCAACACGCTGCAGAAGCAGTACGGCAACAAGTTGTTGGCGAAGTCGCCGGTGGATGACAGCCCTCACTGGCCCGAGGAAGACGGCGGTGAGGGCGTGCCGGTCCCGGGTACGACGACCCAGTTTCGCCGGACGAGTTACGGTGTGAACAGTTTTCTCGTGGATTTTGGTAACGGTTTGAATCCGTACGGTCCGCCGCCGAGCGGTATATCGCCTGCGGATTGGTTCGGTGGTGACGGGAAGGCTTACACGCGGCTGAACCGGGTGAAGCGGCCTTCGTCAACGATACATTTTTTGATCATGGCGTTTGAGGGTGATTACGCCGGCGCGGATCACCCGCACGTCGAGGGCTGGGTGGAGCATCCGCATCCGCCGACGAAGGCGGCGACGCAGGTGCAGATCAATGCGCACGGCAGGTCGCCACGTGACAAGACCTGGGAGGCGCGTAGCAACTGGGGTTTTCTCGATGGTCATGCGGAGACTTTGGAGTTCAGGGATGTCCTGACGGACATCGAGTTCAATAATTTTGATCCGCGCGTCGCGCAGTAGCGCGCGTGGGCACGTTTTACACGAAAGGGTGTGTAAAGATGAGGACGAAGGAAGCATTGGTGTACGGGCTGGCGGTTGTGTTGTTTGTGTTCGCCGGCCAGGCGTCAGCGGAGGAAGAGCACGCGCATGTCGACCTTCTCATGCTGATTAAGGATGGGCAGATCGTCACGGGCGGTTTTGATTTTAACACTCTGACGGTGACGAATACGGATACTCGGGTCTACGAGGGTGAGTTCGAGCTGGGCCCGTTTAATGTGGTCGGCGACACCTGGCAGTACACGGTTGACGAGCCTGGTTTTAATGCGTTGTCGAGCGAGAACGTGCCGGCTGGTTTCTCGGCGTTGCCGGGCAGCAGCGGCGTGACGTTCACGGCCAAGACGTTTGAGATCGACGGCGTGGGCGCGAACCTGTGGTACTGGGACGGCATCGGTGCTGTAGACTTTGCTCCGGCATCGGGCGTGACGTGGGAGTTCTCGAAGGCTCCTTCCGCTGCGTTCAATGCGACGGTGGACGGCAGCAACGTGGACGTGCCGGGTTTTGTGATCAACACGACCAGTCCGACCGGATTCCTGCACCAGCACCTGGACTTTACGCTGGAAGGCAACGGCGTGACCGCTGAGGACGCGATCCCGTCTGGTTTCTACGCGGTCGCGATGGAGCTGAGCGTGAATCCGGTGAGTGAGCCGATCTTCTTCATTCACGGCGCGGGTACGCACACGGAGATTCAGCACGAGGCTGCGGTGGGGTTCTTTGAGAACAACGTGGTGCCTGAGCCGATGAGCGCGGCGCTGTTGGGTCTGGGGACGCTGGCGCTGCTGCGTCGTCGTCGCTAAAACTTTGATTGATAATGAGTGCTCGGTCCGCGGCTCGACAGGGTCGTGGGCCGTTTTTTTAGCGGGGTTGCGTGGTGGGGGCGGTGTGTTTGGGGTTCTGGTAGACGCGGACGTAATCGATGAGGTATTGGGAGGGGAAGGGTGTGTTGGAAGGGTCTCCGCCGTTGTCTCCGCCGATGGCGAGGTTGAGGATGATGTGATGGGGATTGCGGAAGGGGTTGCGTGCTTGTGTGTCGCGGTTGACGGTGTCCTTGAGGAGGGTGGTGTTGAGCAGTTCGCCGTCGAGGTAGAGCTTGATGTGATCGGGGGTCCACTCCATGCGCCAGACGTGGTACTTCTGATCCCAGTGAGGGTCGTTGAAGTGAGCCATGGGCGTGCGGGTGCTGTCCCAGATGGGTGGGTATCGGTTTTCGCTGCCCCACGCGACGTTGGCGAGGATGTGCCCTCGGTAGTACTCCATGATGTCGATCTCGCCGCAGTGCGGCCAGCCTTGCGGTCCTTCGCCGATGGTCCAGTAGGCGGGCCAGAGTCCGGGTTTGGCGATGATCTTGGCGCGCATCTCGAAGATGCCGTAGGTCCAGCTGTGTTTGTCGCGTGTTTTCAGGGAGGCGGAGGTGTATTGGGCGGCGGGTCTGTTGCGGCGCCAGTCTCGGTGGTTTTCGACGAAGTTGGGGTTTGGTTTGGATTCGCGTCGTGCTTCGATGACGAGGAGTCCGTCTTTGACGAAGGCGTTTTGGGGTTGGTACCACTGGAGTTCGCGGTTGCGTACGAAGCCGCGCTCGTAGTTCCAGTTGTCGGGATTGGGTCGACCGGGCGTGTCGAACTCGTCGGCCCAGACGAGTTTGTAGCCGGGCGGGATGGCGGGTTGTGTGGTGGGGGCGGGGTGGGTGTGGAAGGGGGTGAGCAGCGCGACGGTGATCGCGGCAGCGATGCGTTTGTGCATGTTTGAGCTCCTGACTTGAGTCAGGGACGCGTGGGAGGGGTGTGATGTGTCAGGCGAGTCGTTGTTTTTCGTATGCGGCCTTGGCTTGTCGGTCGGCGTGGTAGGAGGATCGGACCATGGGGCCTGATTCGACGTGGGTGAAGCCGATGGCTTCGCCTTGAGTTTTGTAGTCGGCGAAGGTGTCGGGGTGGACGAAGCGGGCGACGGGCAGGTGGTGGGGTGAGGGTTGTAGGTATTGTCCGATGGTGAGGATGTCGCAGGGGCCGTGGGGGGATTGGGTGAGTTGGACGACGTTGTGCATCAGCTCGGTGACTTCGTCGTCGGTTTCGCCGATACCGACCATGATGCCGGTCTTGGCGATGAAGTTTTGTTCCTTTGCGCGGCGGAGGACTTCAATCGAGCGGTCGTATTTGGCTTGGGGGCGGACGTAGCGGTGGGTGCGGGCGACGGTTTCGAGGTTGTGTGCGAGGACGTGGGGTCGGGCGTCGAGGACGGTTTGCAGTGCGTCGGGGTCGCCTTGAAAGTCGGGGATGAGGACTTCGATCTGTGTGTCGGGACTTTTCTGGCGGACGGCGCGGATGGTGTCGGCCCAGACGGCGGCTCCGCCGTCGGATAGCTCGTCGCGGTCGACGGAGGTGATGACGACGTAGCGGAGGTTCATGGTGGCGACGGCGTCGGCGACGCGTGCGGGTTCATCGAGGTCGGGGGGGGCGGGCCGGCCGGTCTTGATGTGACAGAAGCCGCAGGATCGTGTGCAGGTGTCGCCGAGGATCATGATGGTGGCGACGCCGGCTGACCAGCACTCGCCCATGTTGGGGCATCGGGCTTCCTGGCAGACGGTGTGGAGCTGGTTGGTATTGACCAGGTCGAGAGTCTGGGCGTAGTGCTCGGAAGATGGCAGGGGGGCGCGGAGCCAGCGCGGCTTGCCGCGTCGGACGAAGTCCTCGGCGGGGCGGCGTTGTCGAGGATGCGGTCTGTGAGCGAGAGGGATGGCATGGG
>JANQJT010000019.1 GCA_028281485.1 Phycisphaeraceae bacterium | reverse complement strand
CGTGGCCCGCAAGGGCTCGCCGCTGCTGGTGGGTCTGGCACAGGACAGCTACATCGCCGCCTCCGACGCACAGGCCATCATCAGCCACACCTCACAGGTCATTGCCCTGGACGACTACCAGGTCGCCAAGCTGACGATCAACGGCCAGGGACCCGAACTGCACACCACCACCATCGACGACGTGCCCGTCAACCCGGTCGTGCAGGACCTGGAGATGTCGCTCGATCAGATCGAGCTGGGCGGCTACGAGCACTACATGCAGAAAGAGATCATGGAGCAGCCCAACGCGCTGACCAACGCGTTGCGCGGCCGCATCGACCAGCGCGAGGGCCAGGTGGTCCTCGGCGGGTTGCGTGCCCTGGCTCGCGACCTGGTCCGCGCCAAGCGATTCATCCTCATCGGTCAGGGCACCGCGTGGCACGCGGGCCTGGTGGGTGAGTACCTGCTCGAAGACCTGGCCAAGGTCCCGGCCGAGGTGGAGTACGCCAGCGAGTTTCGTTATCGCAACCCGATCGTCGACGAGGGTACGGTCCTCGTGGCGATCAGCCAGTCCGGCGAGACGGCCGACACGCTGGCGGCGCTGACCGAGGCCAAGGATCGCGGCGCGATGGCGATCGGCGTGGTCAACGCGGTGGGCACGACGATCGCGCGTGAGACGGACGCGGGTGTTTACCTGCACGTCGGGCCGGAGATCGGTGTGGCGTCGACCAAGGCGTTCATCGGTCAGGTGGCGGTGCTGACGCTGATCTCGCTGATGATCGGCCGACGCAAGTACCTCTCGCCCGACACGGTTTCGAATTACCTGGCGGAGCTGGAGAAGCTGCCCGACCACATCGAGAAGGTGGTCCAGCAGTCCGAGTTCATCCGCGACGAGACCCTCAAGTACATCGACCGCGAGAACTGGCTGTTCCTCGGTCGCGGCTACAACTACCCGGTCGCGCTGGAAGGCGCGCTGAAGCTGAAGGAGATCAGCTACATCCACGCCGAGGGCATGCCGGCCGCGGAGATGAAGCACGGCCCGATCGCGCTGATCGACGAGGGCATGCCGGTGGTGTTTGTCGCGCCGCGCGGCAGCCAGTACGACAAGGTCGTCAGCAACATCGAAGAGGTCCGTGCCCGCGGGGGCCGAATCATCGCCGTGGCCGACGAGGAGGACCACGAGATCGACGCCTACGCCGACACGGTCTTCCGTGTGCCGCACGTGCCCGAGCCCCTGCAGCCGCTGATCACGACGATCCCGCTGCAGCTGCTGAGCTACCACGCCGCCGTCGCCCGCGGCCACGACGTGGACAAGCCCCGCAACCTCGCCAAGAGCGTCACGGTGGAATAAACCGGTTTCACGATCACCCCCAAGGCGGGCCGCGATGCGGCCCGCTTTTTCGTTGCGCCCCGTGCTGCGATGGACGCTGTAAATCTGTTACCATGCCCGTCGCCCGAAACCAAGGAGTCGAGACATGAGAGCCCTTTGTATCCTGACCATCCTGGCGGCCGTGACCGGCTGCAGCCCTTACGTCAACGTGCCCGGCCAACCCGGCAGCGTCGCCACCAAGAGCGCCAACGACATGGGCGTGCGCGACGCCGTCGCCGACGCGATGCGCATGCAGCTCCGCCTCGCTCCGCCGGCGCGCGACTGGGCGATCACGCTGCCCAAGGGATCATCGGACGAAACATACCAGTGGGTGCTGGAGCGCATCGGTCGCGGCGCCCGGTACACCGGGCAGACCGACGTGGACGTGTACGACGTGGTGTCGATCCAGATCCGCGGTCTCAACGGACAGGTGGACCTGGTGTTGCCATTGAATCAGACCGGCGACATCGCGCGCGTACGCAGCATCTATCTCGAACGCAAGCTCAACGGGTGGGACGCGACGTACGGCAAGACGTGGCAGATCTCTGTGCCCGAGGCGATGGAGTTGGCCAACCCCTCGGCTGCGCCGCGCTACGCCGACTACGTGCCGGTCGATCGGCGCTAGCTGATCGCGTCGCCGCAATAACAACCGGGCCCCGGGCGTGAACCCGAGACCCGGTCAAAACGAGCAGGCAAGAGACAGTCCGTTGTAAGCCCGGCTCAGTTCGCCGCGCATCCGTGCTTAGTCGTACAGTGGCGAGAGGAACTGAATGCTGGTCTCGATGGTGAAGTTACTCTCCACGAGGTGGCGTTCGGCGAAGAAGAAGTGCAGGTCGTAGTTCTTCCCCGCTTCCAGGCCGATCTGGCTCGCGATGGTGTCGAGGTTGACCGAGTCGTGTTTCTCACCGTGCACACCGCCGATGTCGATGACGAGCTTGCCGTTGACGTAGACCCACACGTCGTCGTCGCCGGAGAAGCTGAAGGTCATGTCGTAGTTACGTTCGGCCGGGTCGGTGTAAGCAAACTTGGTCTTGATTTCGTAGGTGAAGTGGTAGTTGTGGCTGTTGCCTTCGTTGCCGTAGAGCTCACCGTCGATCGGGAAGAACGACTGGCCGTTGTGCTTGGAGGCCTCGAAGCGGTAGATGTTGGGGTTGTCGGGGCGGGGTTCCAGGACGATGGTGTGCTTGGTGGCGAGGTTGACGCCGTCGACGTTGCGGTACCACTGGTTGAACGATTCGGGTGAGGCGATACGCCAGACCTCGGGAATGGGCTCGCCGCCCTGACCGACCGACGCGTCTTCCTCGTAGAAGGTGAGCGTCTTCTTCACGCCATCGGGATAGGCGCGCACCTTGACGCGATCGAGGGTCTTGCCGGCGTGTGATTCGGGCGTATCCAGCGTGGCGCTGGTCGCGTCGACGTTGTCAAACTTGTAGTTGCTGCCGTCGGTGAAGTAGAACTTCACCCAGGTGATCTCCTCGCTGGAGACGACGGAGACGCCGTCGGCGAGGAAGGTGACGGTGGCCTCGAAGTTGCCATGGGAGGTGGACCCGAGAGTCAGCACGGGATCGGAGGGTGCGCCGCCGCTGTAGGCCAGGACGGGTTTTTCGTCTTCGCCCAGGTCGGGCATCACCATGCCCTGAATGAGCGGGAAAGACCAGTTGGCGTGGTTTTCAAAGTCGGAGTGGCTCTCCTGGAAGTCACGTACGGTGCCGGTGAGCTCGATGGTTTGAGCTGCGGCGGGCGTGCCGATGACAACCGCTGACGCGACGGCACTGGCCAGTGTGGTTTTCCAACGCATGATCGACTCCTTTATGCCTGTTCGCTCGCTTTGGCTTTGGTCACCTATAACTGCACGCCAAAAGTACGATTCAGGTCGGAGCCGAAGCAAACCAAAGCGTTCGACTTTTCATACGGGATGCGTCTGGGTCGTGTGCAAACCGCGAGGTTTGCCTGATCGTTACAAACGGACCGCGGGCGCATAAAAACACACCGATAAGATCGGTGTGCGGTGTGGTTAATCGAGGTTTTTGCGGGGCACGGTCGAGCCGACGAGACGGATGGCGGCGACGTTGTTGCCGGCGTCTTCCAGCTCGGTGGTCTGCTCGGTGTCGCGCTCGACCTGGATGTCGAACGTGGCGCGGCTGAGCAGCAGGCCATCGTCGCTGGTGCGGCTTGCGAGGGTGAAGATGTAGGGGTTGTCGCTGCCGTCGTTCTGGGCGGTGACGCGACGGATGAGCATCTGGGCGGTCGAACCGACCTCCTGGTACCACAGGTCGCCGAGGAAGGCGTCGCCGTACGTGTCGTTCACGGCCCACCAGATGCGCAGGGTGTCGCCCTCGGGTGTCTGCATCTGGATGCCAACGGTTTCGAGCGGGTGGTTCGAGTCGCCGGGGCTGAGCAGGGTGACGCCCGCGTCGCCGGGGTCGTAAGCGTCGTGCAGCGTCGCGGTTCGGATCAGCGACATCGTGCGCTGCATGACCAGTCGGCTGGACATCTGCATGCTCGACGACTCGGTCGAGGCGCTGTAGGCCATGAGTGACGCGTTGAGCGCCGCGCCCATGGCCACGGCGAGGATCGCCGAGATCATGATCGCGATGAGCATCTCGATCAGCGTGAAACCGCTCAAGCGGCGGCGCGCGTGACGCGTTGGCTTGTTCACGGGTTTATCCTTCATGATAGGTATCCATGTCGGCTTCGAGACTGATGGGGCCCACGATGCCGTTGGGCATGGC
>JANQJT010000256.1 GCA_028281485.1 Phycisphaeraceae bacterium | reverse complement strand
GGGCCGGGATTCGGTGGTATAAGTGCCGAGCGTGGCGGTGGCGCCGGTCGGCTGGATGTAATTGCCAAACGGCGCGGAGACGATCAGCGGCTTGAGGTCGGGCGTCGCGTTCGAGGTGGTCATCACCGACAGTATAGAATCCGTTGGCCGAGCCGAAAGGCCTGCGCAGAGGTGTGTTGATGGAAAATGAGCTGCGAGACTATTTCGACCGGGCGATGGACCTGGTCCTGCGGGACCTGCCGGTTTATATCCACAAGCTGATCGCGGAGGTGCCGCTGATCGTAGAAGACCACCCGTCGCCGGAGATCATGGAAGAGTTCGGCATGGAGCACCCCGACGAGCTGTGCGGCCTACACGACGGGATCGCGCTGACCGACCGCTCGGTCGAAGGCTCGGACGTGCCGATGCCAGACGCGATCTACATCTACCGCGAGGGGATTTTCGCCTTGAGCCTGGACGATGAGGGCTACGTCGAGCCCGAGGAGCTGTACAAGCAGATCCGGATCACGATCCTTCACGAGATCGGCCACCACTTCGGCCTGGACGAAGACGAGCTGGCAAGACTGGGTTACGCCTAACTACCGATGAGTTCGAGTACGCGCGACTCGCTGGGCGATTCCTTGGAGCCGGTCAGCATGGTGCGCTGCGCGTCGTCGGCGTAGACACGGTTGTAGAAATCACCGAGCGACTCGTCACCATTGCGCTGGGACGCCCACGCGCTGAGCACCGGGCGCAGCTTGTCAATGATCTGGTCCTGCGGCACGAGTTCGGCAAACAGCTCGCTGAGGCGATCGCCGGCGAGGCGGCCGCCGAGGAACACGTCGTACACACCGGGCTTGCGACCGACGAAGGCCAGGTCGGCGGTGTAGGGCCGGGCGCAACCGTTGGGGCAGCCGGTCATGCGAACGGTGAACCGCTCGTCTTCCAGTCCGTGCTGTTCCAGCTCGGCCTGGATCAGGTCGACCAGGTCGGGCAGGTAGCGTTCGGCCTCGGCCAGCGCCAGACCGCACGTCGGCAGCGCCGGGCAGGCCATGGAAAACCGGTGCACACCGGGGATCGACGTGGGGACGTTGTGTTCTTCGAGAATCGCTTCGAGACGCTCGATCTTCGCGTCGTCGAGGTCGGCAAAGAGCAGCGACTGATTGGGCGTGAGGATCACGGAGGGATCGAGCTCTTCTGCGATCTTGCGGAAGGCGGACTTGTAGCGCGGGCCGTCTTCGAAGTCGGCCACGCGACCGTTGCGCACCCACACGCCGTAGAAGCTGCCGCCGCCGTCCTGGTCGTGTCGACCGAGGTAGTCGTTCAGCTCCAGCGGGCCGAGTTCGACCCAGTCGTTGAGCGGGAAGCCGATCCGGTCGCGCAGCTCGTTGCGAAACCAGTCGATGCCACGGTCTTCGATGACGTATTTGAGTCGCGCATGGCGGCGATCGGTGCGGTCGCCGAAGTCGCGGTGGATGGAGACGATGGCCTTGACGGTGTCGGCGGCGTGTTCGGGCGCGACCGAGCCGATGTGCGGGCCCATGCGGGCGAAGGTGTCTTCCTTGCGGTGGGTCATGCCCAGCCCGCCGCCGGCCAGGACGTTGACAGCGGTGAGCTTGCCGTGGTCGAAGACGGTGATCAGGCCGCAGTCCTGCGTGTAGACATCGATGGAGTTGTCGGTGGGCGTGGCGATGCCGGTCTTGAACTTGCGCGGCAGGTAGCTCTCGCCGTAGAACGGCTCTTCGGGGATGTGCTCCTGACGGTCGACCTTCTCGCCGTCGAGCCATATCTCGTAGTACGCGCCGGTCGCGGGGGCGAGCTTCTCGGCGATCTCGTCGGTGATGGCGCGCGTCTGGCGGTGGGCGTCGTCGGCCAGGGGCGCCGGCGAGCACATCACGTTGCGCTCCACGTCGCCGCAGGCGGCGATGGTGGAGATCAGCGCCTGGTTGAGCTCCCGCATGGTGGCCTTGAGTTCGGACTTGATCACGCCGTGGAACTGGATCGCCTGTCGCGTGGTCAGGCGCAGCGCGCCGCCGGTGGAGTAGCGCGTGGCGATGTCGTCCTGGGCGATGTACTGCGCCGCGGTCATGCGGCCGCCGGGGCACTTGGTGCGGATCATGAACGTGAAAGTCTTGTCTTTGCCGGCACGCTTGTCGCGGTCGTGTTGCTGGTAGATGCCGTGGAACTTCATGCACTGCAGGTCGTCGTGCTCGAACTTCGGGGCCTCGGCGTCGGCGAGGACCTCGGCGATGGTGCCGCGCAGCTGGTTGCTGGCCCGCTTGGCGGTTTCAACTTTGGTGGGTTTATCGGGAGCCGCGGCCATGACTGGTCGCCTGCCTTTCGTTTCTGTTGTGTTCGATTCGGGTTACAAGCGGCACAGCGTAGCGTTTACAGCTGTGAGCTGTCCATCGACTTGACGGTCTTGCCGTCGAAGTGCAGACCGCACTCGGTCTTGCCCATGCCCGCCCATCGTCCGGCGCGGGGGTCTTCACCGGGCTGGACGGGTCGGGTGCAGATCGGGGTGTCGCAGCCGATCGAGCCGTAGCCCTGGTCGTAGAGCGGGTTGTAGGGCACGTCGTTGGCCTTGATGTATCCCCACAGCGTGGTGTCATCGAAGGCGGCGACGGGGTTGATCTTGACGATGTTGTTGGCCTGGTCCCACATGACCACGGGCACGTCGGCGCGGGTCTTGGAGTGGCTCCGCCGCATGCCGGTCACCCACGCGCGGATGCCGTTGTCGGCCAGGTAGTTCTTCATGGGCTCGACCTTGCGGATGAAGCAGCACTGCTTCACGCCGTCGGGGCCCTGTTCGTAGAGGTGCCCGCCGAACTTCTCCTGCTGGGCCTGCCACGACAGGTCTGCGGCGACGCGACGCGCCACAAACCCGTAGCGGGCCTGCATCTTCAGGCGCGTCTGGTGGGTCTCGGCGAAGAGCGTGCCGGTGTCGATGTAAAAGACCTCGGCCTGATCGAGCAGCTTGGCCTTGTGGAGCATGTCCACGATCACCACCGACTGCATGCCGAAGCTACAGGCGACAGCCAGGTCGGGCGCGTAACGCTCCACGGCCCACCTGAGAAGGTCCTGCGGCGGCGCGTTCTCAAATCGGTCCGCGGCCTCGGCGATGATCGCCTGCTCCGCGGTGAAAACATCCGTGTCCTGTTGCATCGTACTCATCGTAACACTCCATCGGGCTCCGGGGTTTTCGGCCCGGGGAGCGTGACCTGGACGGATGAGGCCATCCGCCCAGGCCAGACCCCACAAAGGCAATGCGGCCCAAGGGTCCAGATGCTGTCATGCTAGCCCAAGTCACGGACGCGAACAATGTAACATTGTACATATCACTCGAATGGTATCTTTCCCATTACTTGACAACGTTTTACGTTGATATATTCATGTGTATATTATATGATATTTACATGTCTAATATCCGCCCCAATCGCGGTCTGCCCGCCCCGTACGTCCGCCAGTCGGCGACGATCTGCAAAGCCCTGTCGCACCCGGCACGATTCAAGATCGCCGAGCTGCTGCTGGCCGGCGACATGACCGTGGGCGACTTGGCGCGGGCCACGGGCCTGGCGCCGAACGCCGTGAGCCAGCAGGTCAAGGAGCTTGTTAACGCGAAGGTGATCAGCCGCACGAAGCGCGGCCGAACCGTGACGTGCAAGCTGACCCACGCGCTGGCTGCCAACCTGATCCGCACCGCGCAGCGCGAGTACCAGCTCACGCTCAGCTTCCGCGACGGCGAAGCGATCTGATCAGCACCGGCTCCAGCCGAAGTCCGCGACGATCTGGGGCAGGAATTGGCCGGCGGTCTCGTCCCAATACAACTCACGAACCGGCCGCGGCGTGACCGCGCCACAATTTTCGCCATCGTAGGAATAACGAACCCCAAAACGCACACCCCCTTTCCATATACAGGAGAACCCTCATGAATCGTCGCATCCGTAAACCCGCAAGCGTCCTCTTTCTGGTCGTCGTGATCGCCATCCTCTCGGTGCTCGCCGTCAACGCGATCGCCCGCCAGTCCGGCAACAAGCCCGTCTCCCGTGCCTACCTGCACAGCTACAACCTGCCCAGCAGCGGCGTCGCCCTGGAAGGCTACTGTCCGGTGGCCTACTTCCTGGCCGGCAAGCCCGTCCTCGGCAAGGAGAAGTACGCGCCGACCTACAACGACGTGACCTACTACTTCGTCTCACTCGACGCCAAGAAGACCTTCGAGAAGGACCCGGAGAAGTACCTGCCGGCGTACGGCGGCTGGTGCGCCACCGGCATCGCGCTGGGTGACAAGTTCCCCGTCGATCCGACCGCGTTCAAGATCGTCGACGGTCGTCTGCTGCTGTTCCTTCGCAATGCCAACATCGACACGCTGAAGATGTGGAACGAGGGCAACGAGGCCGAATTGCTGGCCAAGGCCGACGCCAACTGGGAGAAGATCTCGCAGTAACCTGCCGCCCGGCGGGACACATCAACCGCACACCGAGCCCCTTTTCCCGACCGGCGGGTCGAAAACGATCCGCCGGTCGATGTGCGTTAGCACCTCACGTACGATCTTTCGGCGATCGCTCGCTATTTGAGAGTGATGCGTCTTTTGGGGCAAGACAAGAAAAAATGGAGCGGACCGGGATCGAACCGGCGACCTACGGCTTGCAAAGCCGTCGCTCTCCCAGCTGAGCTACCGCCCCAGTAACGGGTTCGTGACATTGTATCGACACGAACCGATGGGTCACGTTGAGGTTTCTTTCCCGCGGCTTACTGGTTGGCCGCGGTGATCTGGTCCTGTGCCCGGATGAGCGCGAACAGCTCGTCGCCGTTGCGCGCGTCGCGGATGGCCGCACGCGTGTCCGGGTTGGTCATCATCCGGCTCACCGTCGCCAGCGCCTGAATGTGCGGGCCGGTCTGATCGACGGGGCTGACCAGGAGGATGATCACGTCGACGGGCTTGCCGTCGATGGACTGGAAGTCGATGGGCTCGGCGGGCTTGCCGATGGCCATGACCAGTCCGCTGCACGCGTTGGTCTTGCCGTGCGGGATGGCCAGACCGTGACCGATGCCGGTCGTGCGGGTGGCCTCGCGTTGCCAGACGGCTTCGCGGGCGTTCTCGGCGTCGGTGATCTGGCCCTGCTCGGCCAGGAGATCGACGAGCTCGAAGATCGCCCCCTGCTTATCGGTGGCCTGGAGCGGCACGCGGACACAGGTGGACTGAAGGATGTCGGTTAACTGCATGGTCATTCACGGCCCCATGGGCGTTGGGCGTCACAATCTCGCACGGTCGTTTCGAGACGATAGGATTCGACGCGGCGGCGAGCACGAATTTGGTATGCTAAGCCCCGCTGGTAACAGGATCAAGGCGAGCCCGCCCCCACCGGAGAGACGTTGACCAAATCCCCCTCACAAACCCTGTCCGGGACGCTGCTGGGCGTGTTGGAAATCACCCGGGCCCCGCTGGCGCCCACGGCGATCTCCAATATCTGGATGATCACGTTCTGGACACTGGCGTTCGAGCCGAGCCGGGCGATCGGGCGATTTCCCATGCCGGCGGCGTTGGCGCTGACCGCCGGGGTGGCGATCGGGCTGTGGTCCTTCGGCATGAGCCTCAACGACATCATGGATCAGCGGCGCGATCGGCTGTTCAAACGCGACCGCCCCCTGCCCGCGGGCCGATTGGAACCCACACAGGCGATGGCCACGGCGCTGTTTGCGTTGTTGCTGGCCCTGTTCTGTGCGGCGCTGATCGGCGCGGCGAGCACGCTGATGTGTCTGCTGTGCGCGGCGTTGATCGTGGTCTACAACACGGCGGGCAAGCACCTGCCAGCCGTGGGCTTGACGCTGCTGGCGTTGATCCGCGCATCACACATGCTGATCGCCAACCCGCTGCTGCGTTTTACCTGGCCGGTCTGGGCGGTGTTTACGTTCGTGTTGCTGATCAGCGGCATCGCGTACGTGCTGGAACACAAGCGTCCGCGTTTGTATCCGCAGGAGGTGTGGGGTCTGGTGTTCGGGTGGGTGATCTTCTCGCTGTTGTTTATCTCCTGGATGGTGCACCGCGGCGGGTTGCGTGAGCCGGGCGCAGCGATGATCTGGCTGGGGCCGGTCGTCGCGGGCGCGATGTTCGCCGGGTACGCACCGCTTATGGTCAAGTCGAAAGCCAACCGACGCGCGGCGGGTAACGCACTGATGACGCAGGGGCTGATGTGGCTGATTGTGATCGACGCGAGCTGGCTGATTGGCGCGGGCATGCGATGGCAACCGGCCGCGCTGATCGTTTTGTACGTGATCTCACGCGCGTCGATCGGCGTGATGCGACGTTACCGGGAAGGCGTTGTTGAGCGTGAAGGGGCTTGTGCCGCTTAGTTCCAGCCGAGCCGGTAGAACAGCGCGGTAAACAGCAGGTCGGCGGTGATGATCGAGACGATCGAGTGGACGACTGTGGTGGTGGTCGCCTTACCGACGCCGGCGGCGCCGCCGGAGACCTGCAGGCCGTTGTAGCAGGCGATCAGCCCGATGAGCAGGCCGAACACGCCCGCCTTCGCCACGCCGGTCGCGAAGTCGCTCAGCCCCGCCTGGGCCAGCGTGTTGGAGTAATAGATGCCGGGCTGGATATCCAGCAGCGTGATGCCGACGACCGCGCCGCTGATCAGGGCGACGATGTCCGCCAGCACGCAGAGCACCACCAGGCCGATGACCGTAGCCAGCACGCGCGGCAGCACCAGGAACCGCACGGGATTCAGCGCCATCGATTCCAACGCCTCGATCTCTTCACCCACCACCATCGTGCCCAGTTCCGCGGCGATCGACGCACCGGCGAAACCCGTCAGCACGATCGCGGAGATCAGCGGCCCCAGCTCACGCAACACCGCCACGGCGTTGACGTTGGCCACCATGTCCGTCTGGCCGAAGTCGTCCAGCGGCGGGGCCATCTGCAACACGAGGATCAGCCCGATACACGCGCTGACGAGCATGATGATGCTGATCGACATCACGCCGACGCGGACGAGCTGCTGATACAGGGCGTGGCGACCGAAACGGACCTGTCGGAAGATCAACGAGCGCACCAGCCACTGCGCAACCGCCAGGCTGAGCAGGGACAGGCCGCCGACGTAACTGATGTTGTTGACCACCGCCCCACCGAGTCGGCTAACGCCGCGCACGAAGGCGTTGGGCTGAGCGATTGAGGTGGCGTCTTCTGTCATGACTTGTGTACCGC
>JANQJT010000248.1 GCA_028281485.1 Phycisphaeraceae bacterium | reverse complement strand
GTGACGTTGTCGGCGTGCTCGGCGCGGACGATGGCGATGGCCTGTTCGAGCAGGTCGCGGACGATGGATTCGACGTCACGACCGTGGTAGCCGACCTCGGTGAACTTGGTGGCCTCGATCTTGATGAACGGTGCGCCGGTGAGGTTGGCGATGCGTCGTGCGATCTCGGTTTTACCGACGCCGGTGGGGCCGACCATGATGATGTTCTTGGGGTTGACCTCTTTGGCGATGTCGTCGGTGAGCTGTTGTCGGCGCCAGCGGTTTCGGATGGCGACGGCGACGGCGCGTTTGGCGTCGAGCTGGCCGACGATGTGGCGGTCGAGGGATTCTACGATTTGTTTGGGTGTCAGGTCGTGCATTGGAGGACATCATAGCAGTCGTTGGGGCCGGTGTGGCGTTGCGGATAGAAGTGAGCGGGTGGGCGGGCTAGACTTGTGCTCGTACAGGTGCGGGATGGTCCGCCGGGAGCCGTGATCGTGGGTGACCGATTTGGTGCGTTGGAAGCAAAGCACGTCGCGTTTATCGATGCGCAGCGTGTGTTCTTTGTGGGCACGGCGGGCGCGGAGGGGCGCGTGAACGTGTCGCCGAAGGGGATGGATTCGCTGCGCGTGATCGATCCGAACCGGATCGTGTGGCTGAACCTGACGGGCAGCGGCAACGAGACGGCTGCGCACGTGTTGGAAAACGATCGGATGACGATCATGTGGTGCGCGTTTGAGGGTAAGCCTTTGATTCTGCGTGCGTACGGCGTGGCGCGGGTGGTGCACCCGCGGGATGAGAAGTGGGAGACGTACACGGAGCTGTTTGGTGAGGTGCCGGGTGCGCGGCAGTACTTCGAGCTGGACGTGGACCTGGTGCAGACGTCGTGTGGGTTTGGTGTGCCGCTTTACGATTACGTGGAGGAGCGAGAGACGCTGACGAAGTGGGCGGTGACGAAGGGGCCGGACGGCGTGGCGGCGTATTGGGAGGCGAAGAACCAGGCGAGCCTGGACGACAAGCCGACGGGGATCTTCGAGTGAGCGGGGGTTAGTAGGCGCGTTCGATTTTGGCGTTGGGGTAGTAGGTGTTGAGTATCTGCACGACGTCATTGCTTTGCCGGGCCATCTGTTGTGCGCCGTGTTGGCAGAGTCCGACGCCGTGACCGAGGCCGCGACCGTTGTAGAAGACGGCCTGGGTGCCTTCGATGCGGATGCGGCAGTTGGCGGAGTAGAGGCGTTGCTTGGGCTTGAGGGGGACGGGGGTCTTGGTGTTGGCGGCGACGCGGAAGGAGTCTGCGGGGAGGGAGTAGGTGTTGCCGTTGGTGTCGGTGATGGCAAAGCGTGCGGGTCGGCCGACGTTGTTGAAGCGGGAGACCTCGATGTTGGCGATGGCGGAGAGGCGCGCGATGGGGTGGTCGCGTCGCTTGCCCCATGCTTTGAAGCGACCGGCGAGGTCGGAGAGCGGGCGGTGGACGGGGCCCCACGAGCTGAAGGGTGTGTCGGCGGTGTAGTCCTCGCGGTAGGCGGGTGTGAGGGGGGCGGCGTGGGGTGTTTCGCCGAAGGCGTCGTCGGGGCTGAGGCCCTGGCCGCCGGAGTTGGAGGCGTAGTAGGCGGGGAAGACGGCGTCGTCGTGGCTGAGGACGAGGCCCGCGGTTTCGAGGACGGCGAGGAGGGACTTGGCGTGTGTGGTGAAGCCGACGTAGGTCTGGTCTGAGGTGGAGGCTTCGATGTGGTAGTGGCGATCGGGCGGGGCTTGGATCATCTTGTGCAGGGCGTAGGTGCGGGCGGCGATGGCCTGTGCGTAGTGGGTGGTGAGGTGCCAGCGGTCGGGGAGTTCTTTCTTGACGACGCCGGGCAGGTAGGCATCGAGTGGCAGGACGTTGACGGTGTCGAAGGTGTCGGGGCCGGTGGGGTGGAGGAGGATGGCGCCGGGGTAGCGGCGGTTGTTGACGGTGATGAGGGGCAGGTCGGGGGCGGTGATGACGAGGGGGTCGTGCGTGGGGAGGGTTTGGCCGTTAAGGGTCCAGCCGGATTCGGTGAGTGAGATGGTGGCGGGTTGTGTGAGAGGTTGGCCGTTGGCGAGGAGGTCTGCGCGTGCGGCGAGTGTGACGGAGGATTGCTTGCGGTCGATGCGGACGCGGATGTCGGGTTCGTTGGGTTGGGGTGTGTGCAGGGGCGGGGCGCTGTCGCATGCGAGCAGCGCGGCGGTGAGCAGGAGGATGGTGAGGGGGCGGGTCATGCAACCGGCA
>JANQJT010000201.1 GCA_028281485.1 Phycisphaeraceae bacterium | reverse complement strand
CGAGAACGACACACCCACCCGACTTCTACCCCACTCCTCAACGAACCCCACCCTCCGCCTTGATCGCTTCCAACCGCGCACGCATCGCCTTCACCTTCTCCGGATGCTCACCCGCAACGTCACGCGTCTCTCCCGGATCCTGCCTCAGATTGAACAACATCCCCGGCTCAGCAATACGCACACGCGACCAGGGCCCAAGCCCATCTCGCGTCCCACGACCCGGCGGGATGTACTTCCAATCGCCCTCACGCAACACCGTAAAACCCGCGTGCAACACCACACGCTCCCGACCCCGCTCCGTCTCACCCAACAGCGCCCCCAACACGTTCTCACTGTCAGGCCCCGCACCCCCCTCCAACCGCTCACCCACCAACGAAGCAAACGACGCCAGGTAATCCACCTGGCTCACAATCGCGTCCGTCGTCTTACCCGCCTCAACACGGCTCGGCCAACGCAACACCGTCGGCATACGCGTCCCGCCCTCAAACACGCTGTACTTCCCACCGCGCCAAGGCCCACCCGCCCGATGATCACCCAACAGCTCGTTCGCACCATCCTTATACCCGTCATCCAACACCGGCCCGTTGTCGCTCGTCACGATCACAATCGTGTTCTCGCTCAAACCCAATCGATCCAACGCCTTCAACACCTCACCCACCTGCCAGTCAAACTGAACGATCGCATCACCACGCGGCCCCATCTCCGTCTGCCCCACAAACCGCCCGTGCGGCACACGCGGCACGTGAATGTCATGCGTCGCAAAAAACAAAAAAAACGGCCCACCACGGTTACGCTCGATAAACGAAACCGCCTCCACCGTAAACACATCCGCCATGTCCTCGTCCACCCACCACGCCGACTCGCCGCCACGCTGATGACCGATCCGACTGATCCCATTCACAATCGCGCTGTTGTGACCGCGCGACCAGTCCATCTTCAATTCCCGGCGATGCGTCTGCCCCGTCGGCACTCCCTCAAAACCCTCGCGATAACTCACCTCGATCGGGTCATCCGGGTCCAGCCCAACCACACGACCGTTCTTCACATACACCGTCGGCACACGATCACCCGTCGCCGCCATGACGTACGAGTAATCAAACCCCAGCGCATTCGGCCCGGGCTTCACCAAGCCGTTCCAGTCATTCCGACCCCCGCCCATCCCCAGGTGCCACTTACCCACCACACCCGTCCGGTACCCCGCATCATTCAACACACTCGCCAGCGTCGTCCGCCCCGGCTCAATGATCAACGCCGCGTCACCACTGAGAATCCCCGTCCCCTTGCGACGCCAGTTGTACTCTCCCGTCAGCAACGAATAACGCGACGGCGTACACGTCGCCGCCGTGCAATAGCTGCTCGTAAAACGCAACCCCTCACGCGCCAGCCTGTCCAGGTTCGGCGTCTTCACCGCATGCGCACCGTTAAACCCCACGTCCCCATACCCCAAATCATCCGCGTAGATCAACACGATGTTCGGCTTCGCCGTCTCACTCAAACCCGCCCCGCCAAACACCAACACCACCATCATCGCCGTCAACACACGCATCATCATGTTCTTACTCCTCATCATCAAAACTCACATACGCGCTCAACCGCGCGCTCGTTACAGGCCCAATCCCGCGCACACGCTCCAAATCCGCCGACCCGGTAAACCAACCACCCGACTCACGCTCCGCCACGATCCGCCCCGCCAGAGTCGGACCAACCTCCGGCAACATCTCCAGCGTCCCCGCGTCCGCCCGGTTCACGTCCACCAGCCACAACACCTCCCCAGCCGGATAGACCACCACCCGCTCGCGACACCGCGACACCGCAGCAGCCAAACTCATCACCGTCAACAACACCGTCCCAATCAAGACGATGACAAACGACGCCTTAGCTCGCCGCGTCAGGATTTCTTGATGCAGCAGATTCAGCATGCAGACTCTTCCGCAACGCCGTGATCCGATGGAACGCACCCTTCGCCTTCAAATCACTCATCGCCAACCCGCCATGCGCCATCAGCGAGTCCTCGTGATCCGCCAGGTCCAGCCACGCCACCGAATCGATATACGGCTTGCTCAACGCGATGTGATAAAACGCCTCCAGCCAGTGGCTCTGCACCACCGCCGTCCAGGGCTTACGCCAATAACCACAACCCGACCCCGTACCATCCCCCTTAGACTTCGCCACATCCGACGGCACCGCCACACCCGTCACGTGCACCGGCTTACCCAAACCGTTAAACCGATCCAGCATCGCACTCACCTGCATCAGGTCACGCGTGTGCTGCCCCCCACCCGACTGACCCATCATCAAACGCACACCGAACGCGTCCACCGGGATACCCGCCTGCAACACCATGTCCGCGTAAATCAACGGCGGAATCGACTTCGGGTTCTGAGAGTAATACTCACCAAAAGGCTGCGTCACCTCCACCAGCGTCTTCGCGTTCGGCTGAACCTTCTTGATCAACAAGACCGCCATACGCGTCAGGTCCATCAGCTGATCCAGCATCAGGTCAAACGCGGAGTTCGTGTGCAGACCGCTCACCACGTTCCACAACGTCACCACGTTGCGATAACGCGTCACCACACGCTCGATGTGCTCGTACAACACGTCACGCAGCGTCTCGTAGTCGTGCTCCAACACCCCCAGCCAATCCGGGCTCATCCCGTCCTCAAAACCGATCAAAGGCCCCGCCAATATCGGCATCCGATTCCGATACGCCCACTCCCCCCAACTATCCAGGCTCGACCAGTCGTGCTTCTGCTCCTGCGGCTCGATCTGACGCCACGGCATCGGCAACGACAAATAATCAAAGTTCGCCAGCAAACTCGCGCGCACCGTCTCCGACTGCTGACGCACACCCACCCCGCAACCAAACACACCCCGATGAAACTGCCCCGCGCTCAACCGACGCTTGTACAAAATGTCCGCGTGCGCCAACGCCAGCTCCTCCGACGCATCCACCGCGCTGCGCAAACACTCCAGACCCAGCCGGCTCGCCTCCTCACGATCGTCCGGCAGCTTCGCCAACGCACGCACAAACAACTGCTTCGCAACCTTCGCACGCTTCATCGCAGGATGATCATGCGACATGTCGAACATCATCCAGTCTTCCTGCTTACTCAGCAGAAGCATCAACCGATGACGCGCCAACTCCAGCGACAACACGTAAGGCTCCGACCGATCCGGCAGCAGACACGTCTGAAGCGTCACCGCCCCCACGTCCTCCACCTCGTGCTGCAACGACAAAGCAACCGGACCGCTCGTCCGCTTCTGGCAGACGATCATGTCCCCCTCAATCTTGATCGTCCCGCGCACACCGATCGCGTCCGCACCCACCATGTGCGCATTCCGCAACGCCAGCGGCTCCCCTCCGTCGTGTTCGTAAACCTGAAACTTCAGCATGTCGCTCTCGAGGCCCTTACGCCCCGCTATCTCCAGCCTGTACCCCTTGTCGACCCGTTCCACACCCCAAAAAAGCGGCCTTATCCCATAACCGCATCGATCTGTCGCCTATCCTAATCCCCCCCTCAACACAACGCCAACACACCTCTAGACGCCCCACCCGTCCGCACTGGCCCAACTTTCAAACCCCTATTAAAATCCCCCCACAAACACACCTTTAACAACCCCGCAAAGGAATGCCCACATGACCACCGCCGCTCAACCCGTCATGACCACCAACCTGCCACTGCCCAACAAACGCACCGGCAAGGTCCGTGAAATCTACGACATGACCCTGCCCGACGGCTCGCCCGGCCTCCTCATCGTCGCCACCGACCGCGTCTCCGCCTTCGACGTCGTCATGCTCAACGGCCTGCCCGGAAAAGGCATCGTCCTCACACAAATCTCAAACTTCTGGTTCGACAAGTTCTCCGACCTCCTCCCCAACCACCTCGTCTCCTCCGACCCCGCTCTCATCCCCGGCATCTCCGACGACCAGCGCGACGCCCTCGCCGGACGCGTCATGATCTGCCGCAAGTACAACGTCGTCCCCATCGAGTGCATCGTCCGAGGCTACCTCGCAGGCTCCGGCTGGAAGGAATACCAGAAATCGCAAACCGTCTGCGGCATCGAACTCCCCGCCAACATGACCCAGTGCGCCAAAATCGAAACCCCCATCTTCACCCCCTCCACCAAGGCCGACACCGGCCACGACGAAAACATCTCCTTCGCACAGGCCTGCGACATCGTCGGCGAAGAACTCATGAACAAGCTCCGCGACTTCTCCATCAAGATCTACTCCGAAGGCCGCGCCTACGCCGAGCAAAAGGGCATCATCCTCGCCGACACCAAGTTCGAGTTCGGCCTCCCCGCCGACGGCTCCTCCACCGAACCCGTCCTCATCGATGAAATCCTCACCCCCGACTCCTCTCGCTTCTGGCCCGCCGACGAATACGAGTCCGGCCGCGACCAGAACTCCTTCGACAAACAGATCGTCCGCAACCACCTCCAGGAACGCGTCGACGCCGGCCAGTGGGACAAGACCCCACCCGGCCCAACCCTCCCCGACCAGATCGTCGACAAAACCATCAACCGCTACAAAGAAGCCTACCAACTCCTCACCGACTCACCCATCAACCTCTAAACCACATCCCCCTACGATTCATTCCGCCTTTAGCCCCCGGGTTGTACCCGGGGGTTCTTCTTACCCTCCGCGCCCCTCCGCGTCTCCGCGGTAAACATTCACATCGACACCCCCCGCACACAGATTGCCTCTGACCTGTTCTGTTGGCTGTTGCCTTCTCTTCACGCCGTCTGACGCAACGCCAATATCAACTCCACCTTACCGATCGGCTCATTCAGCTTCGTCGAGATCTCACCCGCGTCATACCCCGCGTCCGCCATCTCATACACGCGCCCCGTCAGCGGGTCCACCTTCTCACTCTCGATCAGCGGATCATCCCCCGCATCGGGTGCTACGGGTCGGCCATCGGCAGCCCCCTGCCCCGCCCCCCCGATCCCCCGCTTGTCCATCTCACCGATCACCGCCTCCGCCTCACGGATCAGCTTACGCAGCTCGATCGACTTCGCCTCCAGCTTCGCCGCAAACTCCCTGCTCAACTCCTCCAACTCCACCATCATCGTCCGCATGTCGTTCTTCGTACCCTCACCTCGCTTCGCACGCTCCACCTTCTCGTGCGCCGTCAGCCCCGGCGTCCCGCTCGATCGCTTGATCTTCTGACGCGCACGCGACCAGAACAACACGATCAAAAGCGTCACCCCCGCCATCATCATGATCCCGCGCATCAGATCACTCAGCGCAAGCGTCATCACCTCCATCAC
>JANQJT010000246.1 GCA_028281485.1 Phycisphaeraceae bacterium | reverse complement strand
CCATCTCGTGGTAATTGCGGGCGTGGTGTCGGCCCATGCGGCCCACACCGATCACCGCCACGGGCATCGCGTTGGTATCAGTCATGCCCCCATCGTCTGCGGCCACGCATCGATCGTCAACCGCCCTGTGCGCGCACGAAAAATGCCGTTACCCGTGAGGAATAACGGCATAGGGAAGAGGGATCATGCTTAAACAATCAATTGTCGGGTCCGCGTGTCTGCATCGAGCCGGCCTGGGCCGACGATGCGGCGAACGGTTGAATCATTCCATTCAAACCGCGGCCAAACAAGCGCCAAAAACACCAATATCACGTGATTTGCCGCCACTTCGTGTGGTTACTGGTCTTTGTTGCTTCGCGTGCTGACGCACACATCACGTGCGGCACGATCGGCGCAATCGTTACAGGCGTTGCAAATAGATTGACGGACATTTTGACGCGCAGCGGGGGATACTCGACGATGGGGCCGTTATGCCGATCACGCTGTATCGCTACATCCTTAAGGAGCTGTTGCGCCAGTTGGTCCTCGCGACCGGGGCGCTGGTGGTGGTGCTCTCGGTGGGTTATTCGGTGGTGCCGATGAGCCAGGGGGCGCTGTCGGCGTTGTCGCTATTAAAGCTCTTTTTCTACCTGATCCCCGGCATGCTCTCGCTGGCATTGCCGATCGCCGCGGCCTACGGCGCGACGATGGTGTACTTCCGGATGACCAGCGACAACGAGGTGACCGCGTGCGCGGCCGGCGGGATCAGCTACCGCACGCTGCTGGGCCCGGTCGTGATCCTCGGCGTGGTGCTCACGGCGGGGATGTTCTTCCTGTCGAACTACGTCATCCCCACGTTCTGGCAGCGCGTGGAACAACTGGCGCAGCGGGACCTGGTGGAGGTGGCGGTGCGTCAGCTCAACCAGGGCCGTGAGATCCCGCTGGGACGCAACGCGATCTGCTACGCCGACTACGCCAAGATCGATCACGACCCGCCGACCGGCGCGGCGCGCGAAGGCGACCTGACGCCCTACCAGCGCATCGAGATGTCCAACGTGACGGTCGTGCGACGCGATCGGCGCACGGGGGAGCTCGGCGCCGACTTCTCCAGCCGCAGCGCCGTGATCGACCTGTACCGCTATAGCGGCCGAACGTACGCGATGATGAAGCTGGTCAACGCGATGATCTACAACCCCGGCACGGCCGAGGGGGACAAGACGGTGCGCGTGTGGACCGAGGACCAGTCGCTGGGGCCTTACGAGATGCCGATGCCGTTCGAGCAGAAGCCGCAGTTCATGTCGCTGGATCAGCTGCGCCAGGTCGTCAAGGAACCCGACCGCAACAAGCACGTGCGCGACGACGCCGACGTCTTACGCATGATGCTGGCCAACACCGACACGATCGACTTCCTCGTCGAACGGCTCACGCGCGGCACGCCCGACCAGAACCCCGGCCTGGAACTGACCGGACACCGCTCGTCGCGCTACACGCTGACGGCACCGAAGATCACCGGGCGCAACACCGAGACGCTCGGCCTGTCCGGCGACGAACACAACCCCGTGCAC
>JANQJT010000155.1 GCA_028281485.1 Phycisphaeraceae bacterium | reverse complement strand
TGTCCTTGGTGTTGAGGTGCGCGAAGTCCAGCTTGTAGTACTTGAAGTTGCCGTTGTCATAGTTCGTCTTTAGCGCGTCGGTGGGAGCCGTCCAGGCCGCCCACAATCCCAGCGTAACGCCGAGGCGTTCCGCCTTGTCACGCACCCGTGACCATCCGTTCGGATACACCGCGTAGTCCCCAAACTTTTTCACGGCGCCCTGCCCGTGCTGCACCTGAGGCGATCGGGCCGCGGGCATCCACTGGGGCGTCTGCCAGCCGTCGTCGATCTGAAGCACGTCGATCCCGAGCTGTGCCACGGAATCGAGCTCCTTGAGCACGTTCTGCTCGCGCGCCGCGTGGAGACATGGGGGACGCATGTCTTCCGTGCCCCATGTATTGGCCATGATGTAGATGTCCCGCTCGGGATGGATCGGAAAGCGCAGCCGATCGAATCGCTTGAGGGCGAGGTTGCCTTCCCACTCACCCCCGCGATACAGCACCGTCCATGTCGCCCAACAGGTGCGATAGCGATCCGCCTTGACGTCTGCGGGATACAAGCCCGCGCCGGTTACAGCGACGCGCGTCTCGTTGAGATCAAAGCCGCCTGTTGCGATATCGTCTTTGGCTCTGAGTGCGGTGTGCTTGTTCGATTCCTTGACAAGGATGATGCCGTGCTTGTCGCCCTGGAGAACGATGCCGTTCGCCCAATTGATCGATGTCGGATTATCGTCGACGCTCTGTTCCTTGAGTATCTTGACATTCATGTTCGACTTGATGCCCTGCATCAATCCGAACGCCCTGCGTTGAGCCCAGGGTGAAGAATGCTCGATCGCCTCAACGACCTGTGGCGTAAACTGCGGGCGATTTCGATCGAAGCCCGACAAACCCATGATCTCGAGCTGTGTGCGCAGGCCCGGGGCACCGGGGTAGGCCCATACGACGTACCGAACTCGGAGTTTGTCATCGAGGTATTCAAACTCGGCCGTGACCTTGAGATGCTCGCTGGTGAATCGCTCGTCGTCATCGGCGTGAGCCGTAAGCGAGATAAGACGCGCCCCGTGCAACCCGCCGAGGTTCCAGTCACACGCTGCAGACGATGCCTTCACGAGGTTCGTGTTCGCTTCCGCTTCGTGCGTCAACGAAACAGTCGACAACCCCTGCGCCGTCAACACCCATTGCCGGGTGACGACACCGGTGCTGACTGTTAGTTGCTTGCCATCGAACACCATGGTGGCCTGTCGATACGAGCCGGACTTCTGGATTGTTTTGGCTTCGACACGCGTGACCGGCACGGCAACGAACAATGTCATCAGGATCAGCGCAATCCGTAGTCCCATAGCCGAAACCGGTCCCCTGCACCTCTGCGATGTTTCAGGTTGATTCACTGAGAGACTCTCCGTTTTTCGCCGCGACCTTGTTGATAGAAACAAGTGCGGGTTGTGTTTTTTCGGTTGAATGTGATTAGGGTTACTTCGCTTCCACATGCGTTGTGCTCAAACCAATCCGACCACCGGCAGTCAAGCCGGTGCGTCGGGAGTAAATCATTGTTATGACTGACGACGACGGATCATCATCAGGCCGCCCAGCGTCAGCAGCGCGAAGCTGGCGGGTTCGGGGACAAGGGTCAGGGTCTGCACGTTGCCGCCGAGGTCGTTGACCTGGAACCAGCGACCGCCAACGGCGAGCGTGGCGAGCTCGGTGTTGAGATCGCCGATCCCGCTGACCGCCGAGTCGGTTGTGGGGTCGATCCGCGTGCCGTCGATGGAGAAGAAGCCCTGAGAGACCTTCTTGGCCAGGTCGGAACCGGTGTTGGAGGCACTGGTGTGCGTGACCGTGCCGGAACCGGCGGCGCCGGTCCAGTTGAACTGGCCCTCGAATTGACTGTTGTCACGGAACGGGTTGACATCGGAGACGTTAAACGAGCCGCCGGTGAAGGTGATCATGATGTCCTGGGTCGTCTCGACGCCGCTGTTGGCGCGGAGGTAGGAGACGTCGACCGAGCCGCCGTTGATCGTCATGGTGTTCGCGGCACCGAACAAGTCGATCTGGCCGTCGGCCGTGATCGAGGACGTGGAATCGAGCGTCACGGTGCTGGCGTTGTTCAGGTCCATCTTGCCGACGCCGACCTCGGACTGGAGGATGATGTGGGCGTTGTTGGCCAGGGCCAGGGTCGAGGCGTTGGCCAGGCCCAGGGCGCGTCCGCCGGATCCGGTGGCGCCGGATCGGCTAAGGGTGATCGTCGAGTTGTCTACGGTCGCGCTGGTGCCCGTGCCGGACTGGCCCAGGTTCAGAGCTGACAAGAAAGCCGGGGTGTTCGTCGAACTGGGCAACAACGAGATGGTCGAATTGTCGATATCCAGCGTGCCGCCCTTGAGACGGAGCTGGACGTCCTCGCTGATGGTGGCGCCATTGATGACCCAGTCGTGATTATCGAACTGGTAGTCGATGGCGTTGGTGCCGGGTGTGCCCGCGGCAACCAGGGCGGAGACATCCGATCCGGGCGTGCCGGCATCGATGGTCCAGTTGGCGCCGACGCCGGCGCCGGGGTTGTTGGGGCCGCTGGTCCAGAAGCCGTCGGCCCCGCCGCCGTCCCACACGATATTGGCGGCGATGGCGCTGTTCGCCCAGACCAGGGCGACCGATAGCGCGATTGCGTTGATGATTAATTTCATCTCACTAACTCCATATTCAATAAGAAGCGGATTCCACACATACAACTATGTCACCGCTCTCTTCCGTTGTTTCACCAGCGGCTCACACGGCACGGGAAGATGTAAGCATCTTCTCGATCCCGAAGCGCCGCTCGCAAAACGTGAGATCAGGCATCGGCATTCCTCCTATACGTAATCATGACTTGAACGATTTATTTTTCGGCTTTTCTAGACAGACGCTCATTGCCGGGCTGAATAGATAACCGCCAACACCCTCTCCCATTATGAGTTAGATAATGAGCGCCAATCATTAGCACTCAATTTAAAGGACCATTCGGCATTGCTTGCACGTCTATCGATGGTGTTAGCACACGCACCATCGTTCAGTCCCCGGAACGATGCCTGAAAAGCCCTCGCTCACACAACAATGCGAGCGAGGGCGATGGAGGTTGTCGATCGTTACGTTCAGCCGCGCCGCCGCCGCATCAGGGCGATCCCGCCGAGGCCCAGCAGCATCAAGCTGGGCGGCGAGCAGGCGACGGCCAGCGTGCCGGAGCCGGCCAGCTTGATGCTGCTGGGCCTCGGCGGGATCGCCCTGATGCGGCGGCGGGGCGGCTGAACGTAACGATCGACAACCTCCATCGCCCTCGCTCGCATTGTTG
>JANQJT010000114.1 GCA_028281485.1 Phycisphaeraceae bacterium | reverse complement strand
TCGCCAACATCCGCATCACCAACAAGGAGGACGCCTCGTTCGCCCGCGGGATCAAGGTCTCTGCGCCGGACGGCGGCTCGGTGGGCAGCTACCTGCACCACAACAACAAGATCGCCGGCCTGGTCGTGTTGACCGCCCAGGCGGACGGCGAGACGCTGACGGGTCTGGCCCAGCACATCAGCGCGCTGGACGGCATGATGCTGCAGGAGCCGACCGCGATCAACGCCGACGCGCTTCCCGCCGCCGAGGTCGAAGCCAAGAAGGCCGAGTTTGTCGCCGAGGCGACCGCGACCGGCAAGCCGCAGGAGATCGCCGAGAAGATCGCCGGTGGCAAGATGAACAAGTGGATCGACGAGAACACGCTGACCGGTCAGCCTTATATCAAGGACATGACGGGCAAGTCGGCGGTGCGTGACGTGCTGCCCGACGGGGCCGACATCCTCAGCTACACCCGCTTCGCCGTGGGCTCCTGAACGGCGAAGTCAATCGATTGAATCTAAACCCCATCCGCTACGGGTGGGGTTTTTTCATGGATATAGTGGTGCGATGTGGTGAATCCTGACGGAATGTTGGTCGGCTGGCGTCTTTGTTGTGGGCCCGGCGACAGGTCGGGCCTATTCTAGGGTTGGTTTCGACGGACCTTTGATGATGTGGAGGTCAGCGATGCATCAGATACAAAGACGTTGGATCGGGTGGGTGACGGGGATGGCTTTGGTGTTATCCGTGCTGGGTGCTGATGTGCGCGGCGTGGTGATCGGTGAGATCGATCTGGACCGTTCGCCGGCGGAACAGGCGCTGCTTTATTGGGCGCAGACGGTCGACACCAGCGTGATCATCAACTGGGATCGGATGGAGGCGTACGGCTACGATCGCTCGCAACCGGTGACGCTGCGTGTGAAAGACATCGACGCGATGCGCGCGTTGCAGTTGATCATGAGCGAGGCGTTCCCGGACGGTCGCGTCATCGCGGAGATCACGCCGCAGTACGTGCGCATCCTCGCCAAGGAGCACGCCAACCAGCGGCCGGTGACGCGCGTGTACCCGGTGGGTGATCTGCTGATGGACACCGGTCGTCGCACGGCTCCGCCGGAGTTCGCTCTGTCGCAGACCACCAGCGACCAGGACGGCGGCGGCAGCGGTTCGATCTTCGAAGACACGGGCAGCCGCGACGACGCCCCGCCCAGCCGCACCGAGCGGGTCGAGGCGTTGATGAACGTGATCCGCCGGAGTGTCGAGCCGGACATCTGGGAAGCGAACGGCGGCCGGAGCGGGCGCATCTCCTACCTCGACGGCAACCTGATCATCAGCGCACCGATGTACGTGCACCATCGGTTGGGTCTGACCGAGTCGCGTGCGACCGAGCCCTCGGCGCGCCGATCGGCGCCGGCCCAGGCCGGTACGCGTCGCGCGACGACCGAGACACGCGTTACGACCGAGCGGCGCAGCACGAACTCGCGGGCTGCGCTCGCCGAGACGTACCGACGCGGCTACTCGGTGACGCGGCGCAGCAGCGACGGCGTGAGCGGCATCAACTGGGCCGCGAGCCCGGTGTACGGACGCTGAGCGTCTTTCGCCCATAAGCCTGCTTATTCGAATGGGGTTGGCGTCGGACAGCGTGCGGCGTTTGGCGTAACATGACGGCATCATGTTGTTGTGGGACCAACTCCAGGAAGATTACATCCGTTACGCGCTGGTCAGTGCCGCCGCGGTGGGGCTGGTGTGTTCGCTGCTGAGCGTGGTGGTGGTGCTCAAGCGGATGGCGTTCATCGGTCAGGGCATCAGCCACGCGGGGTTCGGGGGGTTGGGCGTGGCGATGGTGTTGGGCGTCACCGCTGGGAGCATGGCGGAATACGCGGTGGTGCTGGTGTTCTGCCTGGCCACGGCGATCGGGATCGGGGCGTTGGTGCGAAGCGGGAAGGTGGAGGTGGATACGGCGATCGGGGTCCTGCTGGTGTTTTCAATGGCGTTTGGTGTGGCTTTGGTGCACCTGCGATTGCAGCTGGAGAGTTGGCAGCCGTACTACGACTGGGTGGGTGGGCCGATGTACACGGTGCCTTGGGAGCAGCTGCTGTTTGGTTCGCCGCTGATGGCGGGCAAGCAGGGGATGTGGTGGTCGCTGGGGATGTCGGGGGGTGTGTTGGCGGTGTGTGCGCTGGTGTTCAAGGAGCTGGTTTACTTCGCGTTTGATGAGCCGGCCGCACGGGTGTCGGGTGTGCGCAGCGGGCTGATCTATTACCTGATGCTGTCGATGTTGGCGTTGGTGGTCGTGGTGGGGATGCGTCTGGTGGGGTTCTTGTTGGTGTCGGCGTTGTTGATGATGCCGGGTGCGACGGCGTTGATGCTGAGCAGACGACTTGGACCGGTGCTGGTGATGTCGGCGGGTGTGGGGTTGATCGGGTGCCTGGGGGGGATGGTGTTGTCGCTGCGCGTGGGGCAGCTGAGCCCGGGCGCATCGATCGTGCTGGTGCTGTTCGTATTGTTCTTGACAGGCGGGTTGGTGAGTCGGCTGCGCGGCGCGGCGGCGTGAGGCTTACTTGGCGCGGAAACGCTTGCGATACGCGGTGGGGGTGGTGCCGATCGAGCGTCGGAAGACGGCGGCGAGGCGGTCGGCGCTCTTGAAGCCGGACTGTACGGCGATCTCGGGGATGGGGAGGTTGGTTTCGGCGAGCAACCGCTGGGCGAGTTCGATGTGGATGCGTTGGATTTCTTGTTGGGGGCTCCTGCCGAGCACGGCTTGGAAGCGGCGCTCCAGCGAGCGACGGGAGATGGGCACGGCGTCGAGGATGTCGCTGACCTGAATGGGTCGGCGCGCGTTTTCGTGGATGAAGCGCACGGCCTTGGCGACGTCTTTGTCGCCGATCGCCATCAGGTCGCTGGAGAGGCGTTTTTCGATGCCGATCGGTTGCAGGACGACCTGTCGATGTTGGACCGTTTCGCCCTCTATGAGCTTCTTGAGCATCGCCGCGGCCTCGAAACCCATCTTTTGCAGCGGGAGCACGACACTGGAGAGCTGCGGTGAGTTCATCTGGGTGATGATGTCGTCGTTGCCGACGCCGAGCACGGCGATTTCGTTGGGGATGCTGATCGGTGCGCGGTAGGCGGCCTCAATGATGTCCTGGCCGACCAGGTCATTGGCGGCGAGCAGGCCGCAGGGCTTGGGTAGGTCGACCAGCCAGCGCGACAGGGCGTTGGTCGAGCTGGGCCAGACCAATCGGTTTTCGGTTGGGGATTGGTAGATGTGACAATCGAAGCCGGCCTCGTGGAGGGCGTCGACGAATCCCTGTCGCCGATTCTCGACGGCCTGGAACTGGTAGAAGTCCTGTGCGAAGGCGAAGTGATGCAGGCCTTTTTCGAGCATGTACTCGGCGGCGATGCGACCGACGGCGAAGTTATCCTCTTTAACAGTTGGGTAGTCCGGCGCATATTGCGAATCGCAGACGTTGACCATGGGGCACTTTTGTTCATTGCAGAAGTCGGCGCGTTGCGGGCTGTTGATGTCCACAATTGCGCCGTCGCAACCCTCGGCCACGATCTGGTCCATGACGCGTTCGGGATTGGAGGGGACGGTTAAAAATGACCAGTGCTCATAGGGTTGCGCGTATTCGCTGATGCCTTTTGCGATGCCTCGGCCTCGGGAATCCCCGAAGTGCAAGAGCAGTGCGACGCGTTTTTGATAGGGCCGCTTGAGCATGGTGTAACGTCAGGCCTATAGTGTTATCCAATAACTTGGTTTATCCGTCACTATTCTACAATATAGTTGACGCAAAATCACAAACGAATGTCGCAAGAATTGGTTGTACGTGCGAGCTTTTTTATGCGATATTTAGATAAGTGAGCAGCGGTAATGGACTTTTAACATTACCCGTTCACCTTAATTTGCCCCCGGAAGCCCGTGTCGTACCTTTCTGGTGCGGCGCGGGTTTTTTATTTCGCGTTTCGGTGGGTTTCCCCTAATTGCGATGGCAACGGTTCAGTGGGAGCTGAGTCTGTCGCGTCATGCTGGATCA